>DAHVFK010000157.1 GCA_027317055.1 Betaproteobacteria bacterium
CCTGAGTAGTACCCGTGCGGTCCAGAAGTTGATTGCGGACGCAATCACGGAGATCGCGATGCCCAGCGCGGGCGTGTCTAGCTGGCGGGGCTCCGCCAGCCGCGGCAGCGCGGTGTAGATGATGGCTGCCGCCGCCAGAACGATCATCGCGCCCTCGAAACCGCTTGCGAAATACTCGGCCTTCGAGCGCCCGAACGGATGGTCGCTGTCCGGCGGCGCCGCGGCGATGCGCAGCATCCACAGGGCAAGCAATGCCGCTGCCAGATTGACCACGGATTCCAGCGCGTCGGAAAGCATTCCGACCGACCCTGTCAGAAGCCAGGCGACGGTCTTGAGCGCGATCGTCGCCACCGCCGCGCTGACCGAAAGCCAGGCGTAGCGAGTGAGGCTGCCGTCGGTGGCGGCTGGGGTCATGGGGAAGCGCGATTCGTGGTGAACGGCAATCTATGCTCCGCAGCATCGACATTGCAGAGACGATTGCCGTGCCAAGCCGGGACTCGGATTATCGCAGAATGGAACTCGATACCCGCAGCTTAATCGTCGCCGCCGGCAAGGAGGTGCCGACCGAGGTCATCTAGGGGCCAATGCAAATCAAACCGACAGATACTTGTCGCGAACCTCGACGTCGGCGGCGAGCGCCTGCATTGTGCCGGCGTAGCGCACGTGGCCCCCTTCGATGACGAATGCCCGGTCCGCGACACTTTGCGCGAAGTACAAGCTTTGCTCGCACAGAAGCACGCTCAACCCTTCACGTTTCAGCTCGAGCACAGTCTTGGCCAGCTGTTCGGCGACGAGCGGCGCCAAGCCTTCCGACGGCTCGTCCAGCAGGATAGCCTTCGGGTTGCCCATCAAGGTGCGGGCGATGGTGAGCATCTGCTGTTCACCGCCGGACATCCGGGCCCCGCGCCGGTGCTGCATCCGGCCGAGGTTCGGAAACAGCTCGAACAGGCGCCGAGGTGTCCACTCCGAGGGTCTGCCGTGGGCAGCCTGTCGGCCGACCTCGAGATTTTGCATGACGGTTAAATCGGAAAATATTCGGCGATCTTCGGGAACGTAGCCGAGTCCGAGGCGGGCGATCTGGAACGGCTCCAACCCATCGATACGGCGGCCGGCGAAGCGGATCGCGCCGCTCATCGGACGCAGAAGCCCGATGATCGTCTTCAGGCAGGTGGACTTACCGGCACCGTTGCGCCCGAGCAGCACCGCGATTTCGCCCGCGCGCACATCCAGCGTCAGGTCGAACAGCACCTGCGCCAGGCCGTATGCCGCGCTGAGCCGTTCTATCTCAAGCATCGGCGAAGCGGTTACCAAGGTAGACCTCACGCACTCGCGGGTCGACTCGCACCTCCGTGGGGCGGCCATCGGCGATCAGTTCGCCCTGATTCAGCACCAGAATTCGCTCGGCGTGGTTGAACACCACGTCCATATCGTGCTCGGTAAAGAGCACGGCAATGCTCTCGCGCCGAGCCAGTTCGCTCGTGAGGCGCATGAGTTCGCCTCGCTCGCGCGGCGACATGCCCGCGGTCGGTTCGTCCATCAGCAGCAGGCGAGGGCGGTTGGCGAGCGCGATTGCCAGCTCGACTCGCTTCAGGTCGCCGTAAGCGAGCACCGCGCAGGCGCGCGCCGCCAGATCCAAAACACCGACACGCGCGAGCAATGCATCTGCCTCATTCGCGTATGCCCGGGCGGCGAGCGTGAGCAAAGAGCGCAGCCGCCGATGGCGCGACAACAGTGCGGTCTGGACATTTTCGCGCACCGTCATCGAACCGAAAGTCTCGGTGATCTGGAAGGTGCGCCCTACACCGAGTCGCCATACCTGGCGCGGCTTCAGTCCGGCAATGTCGCGTCCTTCGAATTCGACCTTACCCTGATCCGGAGCGAGCTGGCCATTCAACATGTTGAAGCAGGTCGTCTTGCCGGCGCCGTTGGGGCCGATTATCGCCAGTCTTTCCCCCGACACAACCTCGAAACTGACGTTCGCCACGGCGCGCACCCCGCCGTAGGATTTCGACAGGTGCGCGACTTTAAGAATGGGAACGTTCACGGCGCGTGCCGCTCACCTGCGAAGCGGTCGCGCAGGAAGCCTGCGAGACCCTGCGGAAAGGCGAGTACCAGCGCGATGATGACCAAGCCGATGACGGCGCGCCAATACTCGACGTTGCGCGCCGCTGCGTCCTGGAGCCAGGTGAACAGCGCCGCGCCCCACACCGGTCCGGTGAGGGTCTGGACGCCGCCGAGCAAGACCATGACCAGGCCGTCGATCGAACGCGGTACGGCGAGCGAGTCGGGCGATATGGAGCCCTTGGAGAATACATACAAGGCGCCCGCGACGCCGGCAAATAGCCCCGCGATGACGAAGGCGGCCCACTGCTGCCTCCGTACGTCGATGCCGATAGCGTCCGCACGCAGGGGCGAGTCGCGTCCGGCACGCAAGGCGTAGCCGAAGGGCGAATAAAACATGCGCCATAGCAGGGTGATGCCGCCGGCGCTGGTAACGAGTGCGAGAAAATAGTATGACGTCCTGGACGCGAGCCAGGGGGCGGGCCACACGCCGATCACGCCGTTGGAGCCGCCGGTCATCGAATCCCACTGGAAGGCGATCGACCAGGTGATCTGGGCGAACGCAAGCGTCAACATCGCGAAATACACGCCGGACAGCCGGACACAGAACCAGCCGAAGGCCAGCGCGCCCACGCCGGCCACGAGAGGCCCCAGCAGCAGGGCGAGCTCCATCGGCAATCCACCGCGGTGCAGGAGCAGCCCTGCGCCGTATGCCCCCAGGCCGAAGTAGGCCGCATGGCCGAAGGAGGGCATTCCGCCGGGTCCCATGATGAAGTGCAGGCTGACCGCAAACAGGGCGAATACGAATATGTCGGTCAGGAGAATGAGCGAATAGCCGGTCGCCAGCGTCGGAAGCAGGGCGAGCGCCGCGCCGCAGGCGGCGAGCGCGTAAACGGCGCGTCGCGACGGCAGCGCAAGCGGGCGTTCAACCGCGCCCACGCGGCGCGGTGGCGTGAGGCGGCGGCCGAGCAAGCCCCAGGGCCGTAGTACCAGCACCACCGCCATGACCACAAACTCGACCACCAGTGTGAACTTGGGAAGCGAGATGACGCTATCTGCAATCGTGACGTCGCCGATGCCGATGCAGAACGCCTTGATCTCGGCGATCAGTAGTGCGGCGAGAAACGCGCCTGGAATCGAGCCCAGTCCGCCCACTACCACCACGACGAAGGCGTCGGCGATGACCGACAGATCGAGGTAGAGACTCGCAGGTTCGCGCGGAATCTGAAATGCTCCCCCAGCGCCGGCGAGCAAGGCGCCAAGAGCAAACACAGTCGTGAACAGCCACTTCTGATTGACTCCGAGCGCACCTGCCATCTCGCGGTCCTCGGTTGCCGCGCGCACCAGCGTGCCCCATCGAGTACGCTTCAACAGGAAGTTGAGTGCCAACAGCACCGTCGGGCCGAGAACGATCAGGAACAGGTCGTACTGCGGGAATTGATGCCCGGCGATATTCACCGCGCCGCTCAGGCCCGGCGCGCGCGGGCCGAGCAAGTCCTCCGGACCCCATGCCCAAAGTGTGAAGTCCTGGATCACCAGAACGAGCGCGAATGTGGCAAGCAGCTGCAGCAGCTCAGGAGCGGCGTAAATTCGCCGCAGCAGCAGAACCTCGACCAGCGCGCCCAGCAGCGCGACGGCAACGGCGGCAAGCGCCACGCCACCCCAGAATCCGGCCGCGCCATGGCCGAACCTGTCGATCAGGCTATAGGCCACGTACAGTCCCAGCATGAAGAAAGAGCCGTGGGCGAAATTGACGATCCGCGTAACGCCGAAGACGATCGACAGGCCCGCAGCCACCAGAAAGAGCGAGCTGGCGCCGGAAAGGCCGTTCAGGAACTGGATCAGGATCGCCGAGGCAGTCATCAAAACAAAATCGCCGGGACTTGCCCGGCGAGCGCGATCCGATGCCTGAATGGCATTACTGCCGGCGCAGCAGCTTGGCCTCGGCCGGCGACGGTAGGTACGAGGCGCCGTCGGCGAAATGCCAGTTGACCATCACCCCTTCGCCGCTCTTCTTTGCCAGTTGCCCGACGTACGCCCCCATCGTCGACTGATGGTCGACCGCGCGGTAGACGATCGGCCCGAACGGAGTCTGCATTTCGAGTCCCTCGAGTGCCGCGATCAGCGCGTTGCTGTCGGTCGATCCTGCCTTCTTCAGAGCGTTGGCCACCGAGTACATCGTGGCATAGCCGACCACAGAGCCAAGGCGAGGGTGGTCGCGCCAGCGCTTTTCGTAGGCGGCCAGAAATTTCTCGTGTTCAGGCGTCTTGATTTGACGCCATGGATAGCCCGTCACCCACCAGCCCTCGGGCGTTTCGTCCCTGAGCGGTTCGAGATACTCCGGCTCGCCGCCCAGCAGGTTGAACACCGCGCGACCCTTGAACAGCCCTCGAATGTTGCCTTCGCGCACGAATTTCTGCAGATCGGCCGCAAACAGCGAGCTGAAGATGGCGTCCGGCTTCGCGTCCGACAATGCCTGGACCACCGCGCCGGCGTCGATCTTACCCAGCGGCGGGGCCTGCTCGGCGACGATCTCGATACCTGGCTGCGCCGCAGCCATCAGTTTCTTGAACGACGCGGCCGCGGACTGACCGTATTCGTAGTTCGGGTACACGATGGCCCAGCGCTTCTTATGCAGCTTCACGGCCTCAGGCACCAGCATCGCGACTTGCATGTAGGTCGATGGGCGCAGGCGGAAGGTGTAGCGGTTGCCGTCTTCCCATACGAGCTTGTCGGTCAGCGGCTCGGCTGCGACGAACACCATCTTGCGCTGCTTGGCGAGGTTCGAAACCGCAAGACCGATGTGCGAAGCGAACTCGCCCATCAACATGCTGACTTTGTCGCGCGCGATCAACTCCTCGGCGACCCGTACCGCGGCGCCGGGGTTTCCGCCGTCGTCGCGCGACACGACCTCGAGCTTGCGCCCATTGATGCCGCCGCCGGCGTTTATCTCCTCCAACGCGAGCTGCCAGCCCTTCTTGTATGGCTCCAGAAATGCCGGGAACAACTTGTAGCTGTTCAGTTCACCTACCTTGATGGGTTGAGCGACAGCGTTGCCGCCGGCGGCCGTCGCGGCGAGCAGCGTAAGTGCGAGCAACCCATGCTTGATGTTCATGCGCATCTCCGAGTACCGGTCCACAAAGAAGGAAATCTTAGCTCAAGACGGCTGCGTTCCGAGGCCGCAATTGCAGCTCGCGAAGGCAGCGGTCGATCCACTGCGCCGTCAGTTTTTCGTGCACTCCGTTCTGGCGCAGCCGCTGGTCAAGGGCCGGAAAATCGACCAGGTCAAGCGGCTGGTCCTGGTTGAAGCAGGAGAAGACGTAGCTTCGATCGCCGGTGACCGGGTCGACGTGGGGCTGCAGGCACTGCGCGCAAAGCTCCTTCATCATGCACTGCATGGGCGAATTGATCGATCCTATGGCCAGATGCGAGGCCTTGAGATAGTCCTTGAGCTCGTCGTGCCGGGCCCGAGCGACCGCGGCCATCATGCGGTCCGACCCGATCGCCAGCAGGCGGTCGCAGTCGTGGAAGGAGATCGATTGCTCGCCGAGCTGGCCCCGGGCGTAGGCGAGCATCGCCTCGACGATGTTGCCGACGAAGCTTCGGTCCTGTGCTCGGTCGGCCTGAAAGCCGGGCGCCTGGTCACAGCACCAGACGACGACGTCAGCCGCCTTCTCGATCTCATCGATCTTGTAACGGTCGGCGACTTGCTTATAGCCGGCGAAGTAGAGCACCTTGGAGCCGGCGACGCGCAGCGCCTGGCCAATCGAAAACAGCACTGCATTGCCCAGCCCGCCGCCCGCCAGGACAACCGTTTCGTCGGGCGGAATCTCGGTCGGCGTGCCGGTCGGGCCCATGAGTACGACCGGTTCGCCCGGCGCGAGATGGGCGCACAGATCCGACGAGCCGCCCATCTCGAGGATGATGGTCGAAAGGACACCGCGCGCCTTGTCGACCCAGGCGCCGGTCAGCGCTAGCCCCTCCATTGCCAGTGTGGTGTCTGCGACGCGAGGCGCGAGGGACTCGAAATTCTGCAGCCGGTAAAACTGTCCGGGCCGGAAGCGTCGGGCGGCGATCGGGGCGCGAACCACGACTTCGACGATCGTCGGCGTCAGGCGCTTGACCTCATGCACGACCGGGCGCAATTCGCGATTCAGCAGCGCGAGGAACGCCGCATCGTTCAGCGCTGATGCAGGGCTGACCTTTGCCAGCATTGCGCTCACCGTGGGGTAGCCTTGCTTGGCGCCCCCCATCGCCTTGACCACGTTGCCGAAGTAAGACGGATGCAGGTCGCCAAAATAGCTCACGAACCTGCCATCGTGCGTGCGCCACATTAAAACGTTCGGCTGCATTGGTTTGGAGATGGCTCGCTCTGGCTTTACCGGATTGCCCTCCGGGTCGCAGGCCTCGAAGTACTTGCCGTCGAGCTTGAAATGCGACGGATCCTCGCGCCCCAGCACGGTGTTGGGCTGCGTGCAGGCGGCGACCAGCACCGCGCGGGCCGGAAGCTCGACCTCGCTGCCGCCCTGCTGGGCGAACCGCACCGCGCTGGCATGGCCGAACTGATCGATTTCGATCCTCGTCGGCGACAGGCCTTCGGCGAAGCTGATGCCTTCCTGCAGCGCCTTTTCGACCTCCTCGTGATTCAGCGTGTAGGAAGGCGCGTCGACCAGCCGCCTGCGGTAGGCAATCGTGACGCCGCCCCAGGACTGCAGCAGTTCGAGCAGCCTCGGCTCGCGGCCCTGGGCACGTGCGGCGGTGCGCTCCGCGCGGATTGCACGTGCGTGCGTTACGAACTCGTCGGCAATGACTGCCTCCTCCGCGTTCCATACGCCACGCACCGCGGCTTCGCCGAGTTCCGCGCCGAGAGCCTCATAGCGCGACAGGAATTTCTCCACCTGCACGACGTAGTAGGCGAGCGACTCGGTGGCGGTGTCTATCGCAGTCAAGCCGCCGCCGACGACCACTACAGGCAGACGGATCTGCAAGTTGGCGATCGAGTCGCGCCGCGCGGCACCGGTCAGCTGCAGCGCCATCAGGAAGTCGGATGCCGCGCGGACCCCTCGCGCGAGGCCGTTGGGCACGTCCAGCAGCGTCGGGCGGCCGGCGCCCGCAGCGAGCACGATGTGGTCGAAGCCGAGCGCGAATGCATCTTCGGCGCTCAGCGTGCCGCCGAATCGCACTCCGCCGAACATGCCGAACTCGCTTCTTCGTTCCAGTAACAGACGGATGATCTTCAGGAAGTTCTTGTCCCAGCGCACCGTGATCCCGTATTCGGCCACGCCGCCTAAGCCGGCCATGAGCAGTTCGTGCAGCGGCTCGTACAGCTCATCG
>DAHVFK010000158.1 GCA_027317055.1 Betaproteobacteria bacterium
CATATAGGCCGCGCCGCCTTCCTGGCGGCAGACGATGAACTTGAGCCGTTCGCGCGCGTCGTACAAACCGTCCAGCACCGGGAGAAAACTCTCGCCCGGCACCCCGAACGCCATCTTCGCGCCGTGGCCGACCAGGGCCTCGACGAGGATCTTGCCGCCGTGGCGCAGCTTGAGGTCTTGTTGCTGCATCATTTCGCTCCATCGAATGCGGCGCGCAGCGCCTTGCTGCATTCTCCGACCGCCGCGTTGGCCGTGTCGAGCACTCCGCCCAACAGCAGGAAGCCGTGCACCATGTCCGGATACTCGCGATAGGCCGTTGCCACACCCTCGGCCGTGAGCCGCTCGGCGTAGGCATGGCCTTCGTCAAGCAGCGGATCGAAGCCGGCGGTGATCACGAGCGCCGGCGGCAGCCCGGCCAGGCTGCGCGCGAGCAAGGGCGAGGCGCGCCAATCCTCCCAGTCCTGCCGGCGCGGCAGGTAGTGGCCGCGGAAGTACTCCATCGACTGCTTGGTGAGCAGGTAGCCCTCGCCGTTGCGCTCGACCGACGGGTGGCCTGCGCGCTGGTCGGTTGCAGGGTAGATCAGCAGCTGGAACACGAGCGCGGGCCCGCCCGCGTCGCGCGCCGCGAGCGCCACCACGGTGGCAAGGTTGCCGCCGGCGCTGTCGCCGCCGACCGCGATCCGCCGCGGATCGAGCCGCAGCGTGGCCGCTTCGGCCGCGACCCACCGCGTCGCGGCGACGCAGTCCTCGACCGCGGCCGGAAACGGGCTCTCCGGCCCCATCCGGTAATCGACCGAAATCACCGCGCAGCGCGCGCCGTTGGCGAGCTGGCGGCAGACCACGTCGTGAGTGTCGAGGTCGCCGATCACCCAACCGCCGCCGTGAAAGTACATCAGCGCCGGAAGCGCTTCCTCGCTCGAGCTGCCCGCCGGCCGGTAGGCGCGCAGCGGAATCGGTCCGCCGGGGCCGGGCGCCAGCAGCAGCTTGGCCTCGGCCACGGCCGGCGGCGCGGGCGAGAGTGCGCCGCGAGTATCGCGGTACATGCGGCGCGCGACGAACGGCGGCACGCTCGCGTAAGGCGGCAGGAGCGAACGCGCCACGCGCTCGAGCAGGGCCGCGACCTGGGGATGAACCTGTGCGCTCACTTTGCGGCCGCCAGCATTTTCTTCAGCCGGTCGAGGAAGAACGGCGCGCACTTCAGGATGCGCGTGTCCTGGCTCACGATCAGCGGCCGGACCTTGGGCAGGTAGGCCTGCCAGGCCGGGTCGGCCTGCATCGCGGCGCGGCATTTCTCGCGCTGGTTGAGGTCGTCGTAGGCCCACAGGTGGATCACGAGATTCTGGGGGCCGACCTCGGTGACGTAGTAGCCGACCATGTGCGGCAGGTGCTTGAGCTGGACCGCCATGCCCTCGGCCTCGTAGTTCTTGAAATATTCCGGCGCCTTGCCGGGCTGCAGCAGATACATGCGCTCTTCGACGTACATCTGTCCTCCCTGGGTCGCGGTTCGGCCGATTATAGGCGCAGCCCGCTGCGGTATATTGACGCCATGCAAGACATCGAAACGCTGCGCCGGATCCTGCACGAAACCCGGGTCGTCGCGATGGTCGGCCTGTCGGCCGACTGGTTCCGGCCGAGCTATTTCGCCGCGAAATACCTTCAGGAGCACGGCTACCGGGTGATCCCGGTGAACCCGCGCTACGCCGGCAAGCAGGTGCTAGGCGAAACCTGCTATCGCAGCCTGCACGAGATTGCGGACAAGGTGGACGTGGTGGACGTCTTTCGCCGTACCGAAGACGTGGACCCGATCGCGGAACAAGCGATCGCGATCGGCGCGAAGGTCCTTTGGCAGCAGATCGGGGTCAAGAACGAGGCGGCGGCCGGCGAGGCGCGGGCCGCCGGACTCGATGCGGTCATGGACCGCTGCATGAAGATCGAGCACGGCCGGCTGTTCGGGGGCTTGAACTGGATGGGGGTAAACACCCGGGTGATCTCGGCCAAGCGCGCCCGCCGGCTGGCGCACTGAGGCGCCCGCGCCGACCCACTAGCGCGAACGGCGGCGGGAACGTATGCTGTCATTGCCATGAACCGGCCGATCCGAGTCTTCGACGGGCGCTTCGGGCGCCTGATCCTGCTCGAGGTCAGCGCCCCGGGGACGCCGCATGCGCATCCCGAACCCACCATCCTGCTCAAGCACGACGGGGCGGATACGAAGTACCTGATCGGCGATGAGGTCGTTGCGCTTACGCGCGGGGACATTGCGTTCCTGAACGCGCAGGAAATGCACGCCGACCGGCGCGCCCCCGGCTCCGCGCCGACGCGGCTGCTCGTGCTGCACGCTGCGGGCGAGTGGCTGCGCGACAGCTTCCCGGCGGTGTTCGGCACCGGCGGCGAGCAAGCCTTCCCGCGCCGGCGCGAGGAGATCACGCCGCGCATCCGCCGGCTGGCCGATACGCTGGCAGTAGAGATCGTAAACGACCAGTTCCTGTCGCCCGAGCGCCTCGAATTCATGCTGCAGGAACTGGTGCTATCGATCGTAGACACCTACGTCGCGCGCCGGGGCGCGTCGTCGCGGCTCTGGCGCGGCTCGCGCTTCGAGGACTCGCGCATCCGGCGCGCCATCGCGTTGCTGCGCGCGCGGCCGAACAAGGACATGAACATGGACGACGTGGCGAGCCAGGTCGGCCTGTCGCGCTCGCGCTTCTACGACCTGTTCCAGCTCTGCACCGGGCGCTCGCCGCGCGCCTATCTGGACATGCTGTGCGTCGAAACGGCGATTTCGAGACTGGCCTCGGGCCAGGCCAAGATCGCCGACGTATCGGCCGAGCTGGGCTTCTCGGCCCAGAGCAACTTCACTCGTTTCTTCCTTCACCAGGTCGGTATTCCGCCGTCGGAATATCGCCGTGCGGCTTCCAGGCTCGAGCCCGTCCCAGGGCGACCGACGCCGCCGGAGGAAGACGACTCCGGCAGTTCTACTTGAGCGCCGAGGCGCACCGCTTCGGTGCGCCTTGCTCCTGCCCTCCAGCAAGTCCCTGAGCCTGCGGTCAACGCGGGCTTGGCACGTCGGTTGCTTTGAAAACATCTGAGGGAACGCCGTTGGAACGACACTATTACGACGAGATGCACGCCGCCCCGGACCAAGTCCGAGGGCACTACCGTGCGCTGGCGCAGTGGCTCGCCGAGACGCCTCCGGAGCGCGTATTGGAGAAGCGCCGCGAGGCGGATTTGCTGTTTCACCGCGTCGGCATCACCTTCGCGGTGTACGGCGACGCCCAGGGCGCCGAGCGCCTGATTCCCTTCGACACCATCCCGCGCATCATTCCACTGGCCGAGTGGGAACTACTAGTAAAGGGGCTGACGCAGCGTGTCACGGCGCTGAACCGATTCCTGCACGACATTTACCACGGGCAGGAGATTCTGAAGGCCGGCGTGATCCCTGCCGAGCAGGTGCTGACTCACGATGCCTATCAGGTGGCGATGCTGGGCCTCGATCTGCCAAACGAGACCTACTCGCAGATCGCCGGAATCGATCTGGTACGCAACCAGGACGGCCGCTGGCACGTGCTCGAGGATAATCTGCGCACGCCCTCGGGAGTCTCGTACATGATCGAGAACCGCAGGATGATGATGCGACTGTTCCCGGAGCTGTTTGCCAGCCAGCACGTGCTGCCGGTCGAGCACTACCCGACCATGCTGCTCGAGACGCTGCGCGCCGCGGCGCCCCGCTCGCGGCACGAGCCCACGGTCGTGCTGCTTACGCCCGGCCCCTATAACAGTGCCTATTTCGAGCACGCCTTCCTCGCCGAGGAGATGGGCATCGAGCTGGTCGAGGGCCAGGACCTGCTGGTCAAGGATGGCTTTGTATATATGCGTACCACTGGCGGGCCGCAGCGCGTCGACGTCATCTACCGCAGAATGGACGACGCCTACCTCGACCCGCTCGCTTTCCGAGTTGAATCGTTGCTCGGCGTACCTGGGCTGCTCTCGGCGTACCGCGCGGGCAACGTCGGGCTCGCCAACGCCATCGGCACGGGCGTCGCCGACGACAAGTCGACCTATCCATTCGTGCCGGACATGATCCGCTTCTATCTCGGCGAGGCGCCGCTGATCGAGAATGTGCCAACCTGGCAGTGCAAACGCCCCGATGACCTCGCTCACGTGCTCCATAACCTCGCCGAGCTGGTGGTAAAGGAGGTGCAGGGATCGGGCGGTTACGGCATGCTGATCGGCCCGGCCGCGACGCAAGCGCAGCTCGAAGCATTTCGTGCGCGCCTGCAAGCCAATCCGTCAAACTACATCGCGCAGCCGACACTTGCACTGTCGACCTGCCCGACCTTTGTCGAGCGGGGCATTGCGCCGCGCCACGTCGATCTGCGCCCCTTCGTTCTCTCAGGCAAGGAGGTCAAGATCGTCCCCGGCGGCCTCACGCGCGTTGCGCTCAAGCAGGGCTCGCTGGTCGTCAACTCCTCCCAGGGCGGTGGTACCAAGGACACGTGGGTGGTCGATTGATCGCGATGCGCGACATTGAATTGTTCGCGCGCCCTGACGGAGCGCACTGATGCTTTCGCGCGCCGCTGCCCGCATCTACTGGATGTCGCGCCAGATCGAGCGCGCCGAGAACCTCGCGCGCATTCTCGGCGTGACCTCGAATTTGTTGCTGTTTGGAAAGCCCGAGGTGCAGGAACAGAATCTGCTTGCGCCGCTCTCCATTACCGGCGCCGCGGAGGCATTCTTCGCCCGCCACCGCGCCCTCACGCTCCCCGCTTTGATCACTTTCCTGGCGCTCGACGAAGATAACCACTCGTCGATCTATTACTGCATCCGCATGGCGCGCGAAAACGCGCACGCCATGCGCGGCCAGATCACCTCGGAAATGTGGGAGTCGCTGAACGCAACTTGGATCGAGATGCGCGCAATGCGGCATGAGCAGGTTACTGGCGCGGGCGCTACGCGCTTCTTCGACTGGGTCAAGGAGCGCAGCCATCTCTTTCGCGGAATCACCTACGGCACGATCGTGCGCGGCGAAGCTTTCAACTTCTCACGCCTGGGCACCTTTCTCGAGCGCGCCGATAATACCGCGCGGATTCTCGACGTGAAATACCACGTGCTGCTGCCGAGCGTCGAGGACGTGGGCGGCGCGCTGGACTATTACCAGTGGGCCGCACTATTGCGCTCTGTTTCCTCGTTCTCCACCTACCGCACGCTGTATCACGACCAGATTTATCCGATCCGCGTTGCTGAGTTACTGCTGCTCGAGAGACGCATGCCGCGCTCGATAGCCGCCTGCCTGGAGCAAGTGCGCGAAGCAATTGGCAAGATCGAAGGTCAGAACGACCAGGCGGCAAAACGCCTGGCGTGGGAGCTTTATGCCCGCCTCACCTACGCCGACGTCAAAGAGATCTTCCAGGGCGGACTGCACGAATACCTCACCGCCTGCCTGACCGACATGGATGAGCTTGGCCACCGCATCGGACGCGCTTACCTGGGGGTGGTATGAGGATCTCGATCGACCACGTTACGCACTACACCTATGACGAGCCGGTGCGCGCCTCGACTCAGTATCTGCGCCTCACCCCGCGCGACAACACCCGGCAGCGGATCCTTGCCTGGAGGCTCGATACGCCGGGCACACCGATCGCAACCTTCGACGGCTATGGCAACATCCTGCACGTCCTCACCATCGATACGCCGGTTAACGAAATCCGCATCCGCGCACTCGGCGAAGTCGAAACGAGCGCCGTGATCGACCAACCGGCGGACTTCAACGGTGTCGTGCTTTCACCGCTGCTCTTCCTGCGCGCGACGACCCTGACCGCGGCCGACGAAGTGTTGGCAGCCTTCGCCGAGCGTTACCGCCGCCGCATCGGCACGCTAACCGGCATGCGTGAGCTCGCTGGTGCCATCCACAAGAAGATGCCATTCAAAGCGGGAGAAACGCACGTCTCTTCAAGCGCTGCCGAGGCGTTCAAGATCGGCTCGGCGGTGTGCCAGGACCACGCGCATGTGTTCCTCGCCTGCTGCCGTCACCTGGGCGTGCCGGCGCGTTACGTTTCGGGCTACGTATACTCTCCGGGGCACTCCGAAGTGCACGTCGCCAGCCACGCCTGGGCGGAGGCCTGGGTGCTCGATCGTTGGCACAGCTTCGATATCGCCAACAACTGCCCGGCGGGCGAGTCGCACGTCAAGCTCGCGGTAGGCGGCGATTATCTGGATGCCTGCCCGATTCGCGGCGCCCGCACCGGCGGCGGCACCGAATCCATGCTGGCCGCGGCCCACGTCACGGCCGACCAGTAGCCGAATGCGCTAACATTCGGGCGCCATGACCTATTGCGTCGCCGCGGCCGTCGATTCCGGCATCGTATTCGCCTCCGACTCGCGCACTAATGCGGGGGTCGACAACGTCGCCGTGTTCCGCAAGATGCACGTCTTCGAGGCGCCCGGCGAGCGCGTCGTGGTGCTGTTGAGCGCGGGCAACCTCGCCAGCGCCCAGGGCGTGCGCTCGATCTTGCGCCAGGGAACGCTGGAGGGGCGCGCCGACCCGGCGGGCATTCTCGGCCTGAGGTCGATGGAGGACATTGCGAGCCTCGTCGGCGAGACCGTGCGCAAAGTAGTCTCGCGCGACGGGGAGGTGCTCTCGCAGCAGAACATCGATCCGGGCTGTACCTTCATCGTTGGCGGGCAGATTGGGGGCGAGCGGCCGCGCCTGTTCCACATCTATCCGCAAGGCAACTATATCGAGACCAGCCGTGACACCAGCTATTTTCAGATCGGCGAAACCAAGTACGGCAAACCGATCATCGACCGCGTGGTGCAGCCGGAAACGCCGCTGAATGACGTAGCGAAGTGCCTGTTGGTTTCGTTCGACTCGACCATGCGGTCCAATCTCTCGGTCGGACTACCGATCGACCTGCTCGGCTACCAGGCCGACTCGTTGCGCATCACAATGACGCGCCGCTACGACGAGAGCGACGCCTACGTTCGGGAGATCAGCCGCATCTGGTCGGCGGGGCTGCGCAAGGCGTTCACCGAGGTTCCCGACATCAGTTGGAGCTGAGGTCTGCGCGGAGCGGCGAGCGGCCCGCCTGAGCTAGAATCGGGCGATGGCTGACCGAAAATTCGGCATCGAGACACTCTGCCTGCATGCCGGGCAGATCCCCGACGCCGCCACCGGGGCGCGCGCCGCGCCGATCTACCAGACGACCTCGTTCGTGTTCGACTCGGCGGACCATGCCGCGAGCCTGTTCAACCTGCAGACTTTCGGCAATGTCTATTCGCGCATCTCGAACCCCACCGTGGCGGTGTTCGAGGAGCGCATGGCGGCGCTCGAGAACGGCCGTGCCGCGCTCGGCTGCGCGACGGGCCAGGCAGCCGAGGTGGTGGCGATCCTGACACTG
>DAHVFK010000159.1 GCA_027317055.1 Betaproteobacteria bacterium
GGCGTGGTGTAGGGATAGTTGGTGATCAGCGGGCGCTCGCGGTCGCCCGAGCCGATCCCGACGTACACCTTGCCGCTGTTGAGCAGCAGCGCCGGCGGGAACAGGAACTTGCGCCCGGCACCGCTGGTATAGGCGACCCGGTTCATCACCCATTTGGTCGAATCGAGCGGGACCTGCGTGCCGGCGCCGTCGATGAAATCGATCCGATAGATGTTGCCCCCGGTGTCCGCGGCAAAGGCGTAGTCCACCATGCCGTCGTTGTTGATGTCGAGCAACGCCACGTCCGCCGCCACGCTGCGCGCCGTGCCGAACCGGGCCAGAACGGACCCCGTGTTCGCGTCCAGAATGTAGACTCCGGCGCCCTTGGGCGTCGCGCATGGCGGCGCTATCGTGTCCTGGTCCTCGCAGGGATCGTAGCCGCCGCCCACCACCAGCACCGGCGCGGTGGTCGAGTAGCCTTTGACCAACGCGGGGATCGGGGTGGACCAGGTCTGGCCCATGCCCGACATTCCGGACGTGCAGCCGATGTCGTCCGCCGCGTGCGGACAACCGACCTTCCATTTGAACACCGGCACGGCCGGGTTGGCGACGTCGAAGGCGTAGATCGTGCGGCCGCCGCGGCGCATGGTCGGATAGATCCACACCCGGGTGTTGCTCAGGTCCTGGAACGCGCCGACCGAGCCGTCGAAGAAATAGTCCTTCGCGGTAGGGGTCGGCGTCAGGCCCGCCGGGAGGTTGGGGTAACTCACCAGCGGGACCTGGTCCTTGAGGCGCTGCAGCTTGGAGAAGTGCTCGGGGGCGATGAAGGCCCACAGCTCCTTGCCCGTGCTCGCCTCTACCGCCCGCAGCGTGCCGTCGTTGGCGCCGTAGTACACGACCACCCCCGTGGCGCCGCCGTAGTTGAGCGGCAGCGGGCGCGAATGGATCACGTCGCCGTGCAGGGACGGGCGCGTCTCGGTCGTGTTCTTGTTCGCGTTCTCGTCGTTGACGTCCTTGCCGAGAGTGAAATCGACCACCGGCTGAGGCAGCCCGGATGAGGTGGCATCGAACGGCGTCAGCGTCGCGGTGGCGGACAGGGTGTAGACATTGCGGTTGACCGCGTAGGTCGGGGTCGTATCGGTGGCCGGGGGATTGTTGCCCTTTCGCACCACCTCCGCGACGGCGCCCTTCTCGACCTGCGGCCCGTCCGGCGAATCGGAAAACTTGTTGAAGGCCGTCGCGGTGCAGGCGCCCGCCGGATTCGGCTTGACGGCCACGCTCTGCCAGTAGGCGCCCGAATCGCTGGTCCAGAAGCTGGTGGCGCAGTCGGTGATGAAGCCGGTGAGCGGGTTTACCGCCGGGATCTTGTTGACATCCGCGAGGTCAAGCGTGCCCGCGCTCGCGTTGTAGATCAGCTGATATTGTTTCATGTTGCCGAACCAGCGCGGCTTGGCGTCCGGGTCCGGGCGGAACATGCCGATGAAGACCTGGTTCTGGTTTTGCGCGCGGTTGGTGGCGTTGACCGGCAGGCTGGCCGAAGCGAAGGTGCTGTTCACCGCCTTGATCTCCGCGAAGATGCGCAGCAGCTCGTTGGCGATGTCGGTCTGGTTGCGCACGTGCTTGTAGCTGCCCCCGCCCTGCCGCGCCAGCCCCTGCAGCGAGAGCGAATAGCCCAGGTCCTGGTTGTCGTCGGGAAAATAGGCATCGAGCACGTAGGTCGATATGTTGGGGTTCGGGTTCGCGTGCAGGTAGCGCGCCCACTCGTCCGCGTAAGTGTCCGGATTCCCGGGCGCGGGAAGAATTTGCGGTCCCGAATCGACGCCTTCGTAGATGCGCTGGCCCGGCACCCCGTTATTGGCCTGGTTCGAAACGATGTAGATGATGTAGTTCTTGCTGCAGGCATTGGAGATGCTGTCGTAGGCGCCGGCGGCATTGAAAGCGAAGCCGCTGGTGAGGCCCTGCGCGAAGGCCGTCGCGCCCGAATACGTGCCGAGGTTGCCGTTCGCGTCCGCATTGAGGTTCTGCGCCAGCGCGCCGGAGCGGGGCGTCAGGCCCCCGAAATACTTGTAGATCTCGTACAGCGCGGCCGACTCGTCCTTGAGCGCGCCCGTTTCCTGGCCCACGTTGGCGTCGGCGCTGATCGCGGCGAGCAGATTCTTGAACGCCGTTCGGTTGGTCGGAATGCTCATGTCGCGCGGCGCGAAGCGCACGTATCCGCCGCTCGTCGGCCCGCCCTTGGTGAACATCGCCAGCCCGACGTTCATCGGCGTGGTGATCGAATCGAGCACCGCCGAGAGCGCCAGGAACTTCGATTTTCCGTTCGGCTGGTCCTGTACCCAGTTGGTCGCGTTATCCATCAGGATCATGACCTTGGGCGCGGTCGCGGCCCCGCCCGAGGCGCCGGTGAAGATGTCAATGTCTTCGCCCGCGGCCGATAGCGGGCCGAGCAGCAGCCCGCCGCAGGCCGACAGCAGAACGAGTTTCCGGAATGGCGTCATGGCTCGAGCTCCTCTACGGGCAGACCGCGGCGACGGCGTCGGTCGAAACGCGCACCGCGACGCCCTGGGTTACCGCCGCGCTGGCCTGGGTAACAGGGTCAGTGGCGACGGCATTGACCTCCCAGATGCTGTTCGCGCAAAGCGAGTTGCCGCTCGCCGATCCGACGATGCCGAAGCTCTGCGTCACTCCCGTCGCGCAGCCGAGGTCCTCCGGCTTCGACAGGTCGAGCGAGCTGTTGGGTATGGTGGCCGCCGAGACGCAGTACGGGCTGGGCGTCAGCGCCACGGTCACGTCGGGCTTGCCGTCGCCGTTGATGTCATAGCACTTCACGTTCGCGCCGCCGCAGGTCGGCAAAAAAACCAGAGCCGGATTCTGGAAGAAGCGCGTGCTGCTGATCGCTTCCTCGACTGCGTTGTCCGCGCTGTTGAGCGCCTGGTCGTGCTGCTGCATGTTGCCGACGATCTGCAGGCTCGATTTTCCGAGCCGGAACGTGGTGAGCGCGAACAGGGTCATCACCACCAGCATGATCAGGGCGACCAGCAGGGTGGCGCCGCGCTGCAGCCAATACTCGTGCATCATCATTCCCTCCGTCCGGCAGGATTGTTCAACCGCACTTCGCCGCGGAACACGTGGCGCTTGTAGCCGTCGTTGAACGGGCCGACGGTGTTCGCGGCCCCGCTCGCCTGCAGGCCGAGCGCGTAGGTCTTGCGGTCGGTGTAGCCGGCGGATGGCGTCGAATTGCGCGCGAGCAGGTTGATCTTGACCGCCACCACGTTCGCCCAGTTCGCCACGCACGCCGCGCCGGCGCAGGCATTGAAGCTGCCGGGATCGGCGCTGAAGGCGTTCGGGACCCCGTCGTTGTCGGTGTCGATGCCGTATTCGAGCTGCAGGTCCTGAATGCCCTCCGCGATCGGAACGACCGCGAACCCGCCCGCGCTCAGCTCGGCGCGCTTGAGCGTGGGAATCCCGTCCCCGGGCTGGTTGTTCGAGTCGATGAAATAGATCCGTGTCAAGAACTGGCGCGCGGCGGCGGGCGTGGCGCAATCGCGCTGCAGCCGGTCGAGCTTGGTGACGTCGGTATCGAGGCGATACCAGTCCGTCGCCGTCGGCGAGCCGAGCTGCGCCGCGCTGCTGCACAGCGCCGCCTGGAAGTACGGCGCGCCGGCCACTGCGGCGCATCCCGGCGCGCCCGAAACGCAGCTGCTTGCGCGCCGCACCACCAGGATGTCGGTGTTGGGCCGTACGCCGCTCAGGCAGGTCAGCGCTGCACCGTTGTCGTAGCCTTGCACGTGCAGCGGCAGCGCGATCCTGAGAGTCGGCAGGTCGAAGGCGCAGGGATCCGGCAGCGAGAGCGGCAGGCCCAGCCCGGCCTTGCCCGCGTCGAACTCCGCGAGATAGCCCGCAAGCCGCAGGTCGTCTACCAGAGTCTGCAACGCATAACGTCCGCTTTCGATCTGCTGATTGGCGCGCTCCACCTCGTCGCGGTTCTTGCTGCTGTCGACGAAAGTCGCGATCAGGCCGATCAGCACCAGCAGCGAAAGCGTCAGGGCGATCATCAGCTCGACGAGCGAGTATCCTCCCTGCGGCGGGGCGGCCCTGTCGCGGCGCAGGATCGTGGCGGCGGTCAGCATCCGGGCAGACCGATGGTCACGTCGGCCGAAATGGCGCGCCGCAGGTTCGTCGCGCCGTAGAGTCCGCTGCCGCAAGCAAGGAAAGGCGCCGCCGTCGGATTCAGACCCTGCCAGGCGACGGTCACCCGATAGACGCCTGGCTTGCAGACGCCGGGGGTCGGGTCCGCCGCCTGCACCTGTTCGATGCAGCCGCGCGCGCCGAGCATTGCGCCGGCGTAAAGTCCGGACTTCAGCTCGGCCGCCCCTTTCAGGGCATTGCTCCACTCGCACTGATCACGCGCCGCGCCGAATGGGATCCCGGTGCAGGAGGCAGGCTGCGTGTCGCCGACGCCCAGCGGACTGGCGGTGCCGGTCACGTACGCAGCCGCGACGGTCCGACTGGCGTCGATGCGCTCGGTCATGTCGGACAGCAGCGACACTGCCTGTGCGCGCTGATAGGCCTCAATTTCAGCCACTTGCGTCTTGCCCATGAGCCCGGCGAGCCCCAGCATGCCGAAGGCAAGGATCAGAATCGTCACCAGCACCTCGAGCAGCGTGACGCCTTGCTGCGGGAGCATGACGATGCGGCGCGGATTCAGCATGATTTCACGTAGGGTCGGCCGCTCACGCTCGCGCTGACGCATTGCCTGTACGAGGAAGCAGCGAGGCTGGAAACCATGAACACCGGAGCAGCATTGCCCACGATACGGCCCGAGCTCTGATAGACGACGTTGACCGGTCCGCCGTTGATCGTGACGCCCTGTGCGGCTTCGTGCGCGTCGAGAACAATATTGCCGGCGTCCAGAACCTGCCAGCCGGCCTGCCAGCCGCCCGCGCTCGGCGCGAGCGTCACGGCGGCGTTCCGCTTGACCGCTTCGCTGCGCGCCTTGACCAGCGCCACGTACAGGTCGGTCGCGGCGCTTTTGGTGCGATGGCGCGCAACGAGGTTGCTGAACGAAGGCAGCGCGAGCGTGGTGAGGATGCCGAGCACGACGAGCGTCAGCATCATCTCGATCAGCGTGAAGCCCGTCCGGCGCGGCGTGAGCCTCACCATTTGTCGAGCGGCGTCTTGACGCCCGCCTGGTCGATCGAGAGCGCCCCGTCCGCCGCCTGCCGGGTGCCCGGAATCGGCGTCGCCGTGGCGACAAACCCCGGCGGCGGTCCGGCGGTCAGGGCGATGGCTACGGTGTAGTGCGCCGAAACGCCGGACGCAAGCGCGACGTTGAGCGTGGCCAGGTCGGGCGCATAGGCGCGCGCGTCGAGCAGGTATTGCTGCTCGCGCTGGGCGATGTCCATCAACGCGCTCTGCGCCGCGGCGCGGTTGCTGCGCACCAGATACGACAGGTAGCTCGGATACGCGATCGCGGCAAGAATCGCGACCACCGCGACGGTGATCATCAGCTCGATCAGGGTGAATCCGCCTGTCCGGCGCATGAGAACTTTCTCCCCTTGTATCGCCTGTCGCGTGACCCGCCCCGGGATGGCGGCGGCGCTCACGCGGCAGCCGCCGTCAATTTCCGCTCGTTTCGGGCCGCTCGATTTCAGGCTTGTCGACTTCCGGCTTCTCGATTTCCGGTTTATCGATTCCGGGTCTGTCGATGTCGACGTTCGCGATTTCAGGTCGATCGATCCGCGATCCTGCGACGCCCCCCCGTTCAACGTCGGCGCGTTCGACCACGCGCTGCGCAACTTCTGAACGTGCGCTCGCCGCGCCCGGCGGCGCCGGACGATCGGCCTGCGCGGTCAGCGAGGCAAGAAAGAGCATCGACGCGACAGAGACCACTACAAGGCTGGGTTTCATGGTGAGACTCCCGGTCGTTGATCAATAGCGAACATAGGCGCCGATCCCGGCGCCGTATTGGGGGCTGCCGTTGCTGAGGCCCTTGTCGAGATAGAGCTGGAAACCGGTGCCCGGCCGCGTTTCGTGATTCCACGCCACGAGCAGGTCCGCCGCGTCGGCAAATCCGGCGCGCGACGCCTGACGGCCGGAATACAGGCCGGAGAGAAAATCATGATCGCCCGCCCGGTAAATGACGCCGGCGTCGTAGGTCACGGTGTTCCTCAGATCCAATCCCGGGGGGGAGCCGACGACGCGATAGCCGATGTCGAGAACGGGGAAAACCGTCCGGCTCACGACCCACTCGAAGCCCAGACCGGCCTCGTAGTCGAGCTTGCCGGTGCCGAGCCCGTCGGCGCGCGAAGCGGTGCCGAACTTGATCTTGAGGTACGGGCTCACGTCGGGCGCGGCACCCTTGCCGCGGAACCGGTAGCGGCCTTCCGCCCACACGTCGCCGAGCCCGCTCTTGCGCGTGACGGCCCCGCCGCCGCCGGTGTCGATGACGGTTCCGCCCGAAACCAGCGCGCCGGAGCTTTGCACCGAGAGGTAAGGCAGCGTGAGCTTGAGGCTCAGGTTGCCGGTTTTGTACTTGGCGTACAGCGGAACATAGGCGATCTTCGTGGTCGTGCCGGAGCCGTAGTCGCCGGTGAAATACGAGGGCTGGATGCCGAGCGTGACGCTGGACGCCTGATCCGCCGCCCACGCCGGAGCGACGATCCCGAAGGCGAACAGGGCCGCCGCGAGTCTCGAATTCGTGTGCATCCGGTTTCGTTCCAAAGATTTCGATAGTTGGACGGGATGTTTCGCGCAATTTGTCGCTTCAACACTAGTGGGAAAGTTTCCCACCGTCAAGAAAATTGCGTCAGGAAGTGTGCTATTTTTTGCTCGGCCCTGCCGCCGGCGCGCCGGACCGGTTAAAGTAGGCATCGTTCGACACATGGACAAATCCCTCCACACGGCGCTGCTCCAGATTCTGCGCCCTCTCGTGCGCCATCTTATCGGCCGCGGCTGGACCTTTCCCGTGCTGTCCGATCTGCTCAGATCCGTCTACGTCGCCGAAGCGCAAGCGCACTTCGGCGACGGGCCGCAATCGGTGACCGACAGCCGCATCAGCCTGCTGTCCGGAATCCACCGCAAGGAAGTCAAGCGCCTGCGGGCGGAGCTTGCGGCGAACGAGCGCGAACCGGCGCTGCGCCGCGACGCGGGGCTCGCTGCGCGGGTGGTGGCCGGCTGGCTGTCGCTGCCGCGCTATCTCGATGCCCGCAAACGGCCGAAAACGCTCCCGCTCGGCGCGCGCGGCAACCGCGCCAGCTTCGAGAGGCTCGTGCGCGAGACGCGCGCCGACATGCGGCCGAATGTGATCCTCGAAGAACTGGTGCGGGTCGGGGTGGCCACGATCGGCAGGAACAATACGGTCAGCCTCGTTCGGAGCGCCTACGTCTCCGATCTGCCGCAGGACAAGCT
>DAHVFK010000015.1 GCA_027317055.1 Betaproteobacteria bacterium
GCGTCTGCCGCACCGTCGCCGAGGGCACCGTGCCCCAGCGGATACCGGCCGACTGCGCCGCGTCCGCGATAGGCACCGTGTCGTCGGAGCCGACGGTAAGCGGAGCCACCGTGGACGCCGCGGTGCCGACGAGGAGGTCGCCCTTTGCCGCCACGGCATAGTTCGTGGTGTCGGGGACGTACTTGAGGCCGGTCGCCTGAGCGCTGTCGGCGACGAGGCGAGTCTGGTCCGCCCCGACCGCCAATTTAGCGATCGTGTCAGCCACCGTGCCGACCAGCAGGTCGCCCTTGGCGTCGGCGACCGTGTTCTGCGTGTCGGAAACCCAGGAGACGCCAGCGCCAGCGGTCGAATCGGCCTGCAGGCGCTGCTTGTCGGTGCCGACGGCGACCCGAGCAGCGGTGTCGGCCGCGCTGCCCGCGATCAGGTCGCCCTTCGCGTCGATCAGCGACTCGGGAATAGAAGTAGCGGCAGCACCGCTGCTGGTACTGCCGCTCCGATCGACGCCGTAGCCTCCGGCCACTTACCGCCTCCTGTTACTTGCTGGGTGCCGCCACCGACATCGGGATCGTCTCGTCGCCGTAGTCCTCGCGCTCGATGACTTCACCCATCTCGTCGACTTCTTCGTAGTCGGGATGGCTTCTCATCTCGGCTGCTTCCCATCCCAGCAGCTTGAGCAGAGGGCCGTTGGGGTTCGAGACACATCTGAAGTAGAAATGCTTGGTTGCCATGCGGATTCGCTCCTTTGAAGGTTTAGGTGAAACTGCCGACGGCGAGTACCGTCGATCCGGCGCCGGTCGTGACCTTCCACGGGCCGGCCTTGCTGAACGCCCGGACAGGCACGGCGTAGACGCCGATGCCGCCACCGGGCGAGTTCGGCAGAATCGAGATCGCGCTGCCGCCGCCATCCTTGATCGACACGGCAGCAGTGGCCGCCGTGGCGACAGTGATGATGAGCATGTCGAGGAAGTCGCCAGCGGAACCGGCAACGCCGAGCACCTGGTCGGTCTGCGACGCAGCGACGGTTTCGTAGCTGGAATTGGATGCGCCACTCATGCGGGGATTTCCTTCACGTAGTCCTGCAGGCCGAGCGCCTCAATCGGGTCGCCGGTATAGACTTTCTGGCCGACATGCCCGAGCTTCACTGAGGGGTCGAGCCAAACTGAAAACCCGGCCTCGCGCACGTCGTCGAAGAAGGCGACGTCCTCGCCACGCGGGCCGCCATCAGCGGTGCGATCGACGCGGAAAACATCGGGGTAGGTGGGGCCGTTCAGGCGGTCGTGGACGATCGGCTTGGATGCCGCGACCTTCTCGATCACCTGGCGCTTGCAGAGCGTGAAACCGAGGCCCATGCTGCGCACCTTCACGCACCCGAGCCCGTTCACTTCAGCCTTGCCGGGCTCGCCCTCGAGGTTGATGAGGAACTGCGCGGGATCTTTCTTGAAGGGGTAGGTGGCGCCGACGACATCGAGATGCGCGCCGAACCCGAGAAGCCGGATGAAATCGTTGGGGGTCCAGGCAATATCACTGTCCACCCAGAAAAGGTGGCTGAACTCGCTTTTGAGGAACGCGCCAGCGATTGCGGAGCGCGCCCACTGCACGATCGAGCTGCCCATCGGCGCTTCGATCTTGAACTTGATCCCCTCGCGGTCGAGGACTCGCACTGTGGCGAGGAGGGAGACAGCCGTCGGCCAGGGGATCGCTCCCGAGCCGATCGGCAGGCCGATCATTACGCGTGGTGGATTCAGGTTCGCTCCGAATCTGGTGAGGGTGGTTAAGGCCCACCCTCGGAAAGCCTTTGTTGCTTTAGACCGGGTTGCCCGAAGTGCGCGGACGCCCGATGAGGAACGACCAGCTCGAGCTGGCGACGTCGATCGCCGCTCCGGCCGCGGCGTTGCTGTTCGAGTACATCACCGTCACGGTGTCGTTGGCCGACACCCAGACCTGCACGATGAGGTTCGAGTCGATCGTGACTCCCGGCGCCCACGAGATGACGTGGTCGCCGAGCTTCACGCCCGGAACGGTGACGGTGTCGGTGCCAGAGGCTTCGGCGGCGACGGAAGCCGGGTTGATGGTGGCTGTCGCCAGCCACATCTCGCCGAAAACTCCGTGGAAACTCGACGGGCCTTGGCTGAGGCTGTCGGTGGAGATTGCCATGTCTGTGTCCTTTCGAGTAGAGGGAGAGCAGGGAGGCGGCGGCCGTTAGGCCACCGCCCCTTCAGCTACTCGATTTAGCCGGGCATTACCATTGCAACCCCACCGAGGTCGTACGCTTCGGCAACGCCGAAGATCGTGTCCGCGGTGAGCAGCGTGCCGAGGTATTCCTGCTTGTACTGCGTCTGCACGCGCGGCCCGAGCACTTCGGCCATCACAAGGGCGCTCTTGTGGGTCAGGAGACCCACTTTCGCGGTCGTCGCCGAGGTCGGCACCGGGCAGTTGCTGGTGACGTGGACGGACACGCCGTACACGTCGCCGAGCTTGCCGTTGCGAATGGTTTTGCCATCGCCAACGAACGCCTGCTCGGTGAAGCGCGCGAGGCCCATCATGATCCGACGGCCAACCGGCGGGATCACCAGGTAGCGATCGTTCATGGGGATGTTGTTGTCGTCCAGCACCTGAATCACGCGCCGGATGCCGGCGTCGGTGATGGCGGTCGCGTTGGCGTTACCCGCCGCGTCGACGAAGGCGGTCGTGCCGTCGCCGGCGATCACCGCACCCGTCCAGGTCGAGTTGCCGTCGCCGCTGTTCAGCGTACGGGCCGCGTCGAAAATGACGCTGTCCTTCTTCACCGACAGGGCGTAGCCCGCGTCGTCGGTGTAGAACCGACGCATCGAGGCAAGCGCTTGGACTTCAGCGATGTCCTCGATCAAGCGCGAGTATTCGTAGTGCGCCGTCAGGTTGATGGTGATGCTCGCGCCGCCGGCCGCGATCGTGGTGACGGTCGTGTTGGCCGCCTTCGCCGACGCGGTGCCGCGGGTCGGCGCCGGGAGCTTGATGGTGTCGCCCTTCTTGCCCTTGACGTTGAGCTTGTGGACGAGCGCCGCGAGAACGACGGTTTTCTTGTACGCCGCGGTGATCTCGTCCATCCATAGGGTAGGGACGAAACCTGCCGTCGCGACGTTAGACTCAATTACGTTGACCCCTCCAAACGCCATGATCGTTTCCTTTGAAAAAGAGTGATTGAGAGAAGAGAGAACGTGTCGCCGAACACCACTGCCTTGTCGCGAGCTGCGCGGGGCTGTGCTGTTTGAGACCGCTTCTCCTCGTCAACACGACCGAGGGGCGGGCACTGGAGGGAAAGCCGTTCGGGGGGAGTGCTGCCTTGTCCGAAGGCTAGACTGCTAGAAACTCGCTTTCATCCCGCAGCTTGTTGTGCTTGCGGAGATTGTGAGAAGCTGGGATGACCTGCAGGTTCCAAGGAACGTGCAACCCGGATACCGCGCCATATATCGTCTGTCCGCGAAGCGGAACGATATGATCGACGTGGAACTCAATTCCGGTGGACATCGTGAGCGCGACCGCCTCTTGATACAGAAGCCGGATAAGCGCGCGATCCTCGTCCGTCAGCCACGGTGGCGTCGCGCGCAATTTCGTCGCTCGGCGATGAGCTTGGCGGCTATTGGCCCAAACCCTTGCTTTCTCTGGGTTCGCCGCTTCGAACCTCCGAACCGCTGCCTTGAAATACTCAGGGTTCTTCAGGTACCTCGCGCGGGCATACGCCCTGAGCCTCTCCGGGTCTTTCTGCCGACGGCGGCGCGACTTCTCGCGCATCTTTTCCGGATTCCACTGCCGCCAGAACGAATCAAGCGCGCGAGCACACGGAACGCAAACCTTCGTTGAGGTAAGTCGCTCCGCGATGTGCCCGCGTTTACAGGGGGTGCCGGTGAAGTACCGCTTGAATCCCTGAGCCTTGGCGTCAGCGCGAGATCGTATCTCCACTCAGTTTTAGTATACCAGAAACCGAGGCACTACCTATCGAACCCTGCCTTCGGCATAGGCTAACTCTATTTCCGGAGCCAACGCCTCGTAGCGGTCCCGGTCGGTCTCCATGAGCTTGAGCACGTCGGCACGGCGGTAGATTTTCTTCGAACCACCCTGCCCCGGCGCGGCATTGCCGCTGGTCGGCACGGAGGCGTCCGCCACTGCCCGCTTGCGCGCGGAGAGCGTCTGCGCGGCCGCTCGTACAGCGGCTTCGTCAGGGGCGGCGGGCGCCGCCGGCGCGGCAGCGGGCTTGTGGAGCGCCTTCCAGGTGCTGAAGACCTCGTCACCAGCGTCGAAGTCGAAGCGCTCGTGCGCCTGGCGAAGCAGCGCGGTGCGTACGCGCGAGGCGCCGACCCACTGGCGGAACTCCGGGTCTTGCATGATCTGCGGGGCGTCCGGGTGCGCTTGGTTGAAGCGCTCCGTGGCGCGCGTCGCGCGCTCGGCCTGCACGTTGGCCGCCGAATCGCCGAGCGTTTTGCGGATCTCCTGAATCGTCGGGTGCTGGGCGATCAGCTTTTCGACCGCTGCCTTCGGATCACGGAAGAACTCCGTCTCGTCCGGAACCGCAGGCGCCGCAGGGGCCGCCGGCGGAGCCGCAGGCGCCTGGCGCGCGTTGCGCAGGTTCTCGAGGCTCGCCTGGATCAGCAGGTCAGCCTTGCGCCGGAATTCGCCCAGCTCGGTGCCTTGACGACCGAGGACTTGCTGCGCCTCGCGGTGCATCTTGATGACTTCCGGAAGGCTCTTCCCCTTGTATTCCGCGGGGATGTCGTCCTCGGCGGCCGGCGCCGGGGCGGCGGGTGCTGCGGGAGCCGGCGCAGCAGGCGCTTCGTCCGGCCTGTTGAGGTCGACTAGCTCCTCCCCCTGCTCGACCTTCGGCTCACCACCAAGCAAGGCTTGGTCGTCGTCTTCGAGTGCTTCGATCTTCGATTCCGGCAGAACTGCGGCCATGCGTGCTTTTCCTCTCTACGCTCGTTGGAGGGGCAGGATTACTTCCGCACCGGCTGCCCTGTGGACCGGAGCGGTTGACGCGGGACTAGTCGTACGTCCCGTGGTTCTCTACGTTCTTACGCTCAAGGCGCATGTGGCTCTCGCGCCGGCGCTCCCAGGCGTCCGCGGCAGTAGGAAAATCACCGCTGCAACCATCAAGCGTGACGCGCGGTGCGGCAATCTGGCGCTTGCCCATCGCCCCGCACCCGCACTCGACTTCTTCGATCCCTGCCTCGACGAACCGCTCGACGCGGTGGCCGTGGTGACAGACGAAATCCCAGACCCGGATCACTCGCGCCCCGGCTCGACGACCTTGGCGACTCCGCCGGTGGTCGGCTCCTCGCCGTCCTGCTTGTCGAGCAACTCCTTGTACGCAGCCTCGACCATCGCCTGATTGTTTTGAAGCCAGAGCATCTGATTCAGCTCCCCCTTGCGAAACCACAACTGCTCGGCGGTGTCGACGCCGGATACGCGGTCGTTCTGCTCGATCAGGTAATCGACGTCCTCCATAAGCTTCTTCCAGCCAGGGCTTCCGTACATCGCGAAGAGCGCCTCGTAATACTGGCGCAAGGCTGGGTCTTGCAACGTGTCGTGAATGCTCATTAGGCCGCTCCTGATGCGCTCCGAGAAAGGGCGGGGGTGTGGGCAAAGCCCACTACGGCTGCGCGCGGGAGCGAAGCGCGCGCCTCCGCTTGACCCCCGTTAGGTGAGTAACTGTGCGCTGCGCGCGACGATCTGCGGCGTGGGGCGGGAAGCCCCTGCTTTCGGCGCCGCCACCGTGGCGGCCGCTTTCGCAACCTCGCCGATCGCCTTTCCCTTGGCGGTGTGGCGCGCGGCGGCGATCTGTGCGCGGGCTCTGATCGCCTCGCTGGTGACAGACGCCTGCGATTGCGTCGCGGCAATGCGCTCGTTGGAGGCAATGTCCTTGGCTTTGAGCGCGCGGTCGAACATCTGCAGCCGGTTCTGGATGGCGCGGTCCTGCTGCTCGGCCGGCACTTCGTAGAGCGCCTTCGTCGCAAGTTCCGCGCGCCGGAAGCCCGGCTCGAGCTGGGCGTTCCTAGCCTTGATGTCCTGCAGGTTGGCGCGCGACTCGAGTTCACGCACCTTCGCCTGCGCCTCGGCGATCTGCACGGAGAGCTGTGCCTGCCCAAGCTGCGACTGCATCTGCATGGTGTTCGGGTCAGAGGCCATCTGCGCCTGCGCCGCCGCGGCCTGCTGCGTGGTCTGGATCGACTGCTTCAGCATCTCGATCAAGTCGTGCCGATGCGTGAGGCCGGTGTTGGAGACGATCCCCATCAGGATCATCTTGAATTCCGGGGAACCGGGCTCCATCGTGTTGAGGAGCTGCGTGAGAGTCATCGACTCGTACTCACGCTGGATGATGCCCATCGTCGCGCCGGCCACGAAATCCCAATTCCGCGGCTCGTAGCGCTCCGGGTTGTACTGCATATTGCGCCAGAGGATCTTGCGCAGCGCCGGGATGTAGAAACGATCCACGAAGTTCATGAGCGTGCGCTTGTGACGCTTCACGATCCCCGAGAGCATCATCGACATGGCGCCGGAGCGGTTGTCGCCCGTCTTCTGCGCGAGCGCGATCACATCGAGCGAGCCCGTCGCGCGTTGGATCATCTGATCGAGCTGCGCCGAATGCTGGAAGGTCGACTGGTCGAGCTGGCCGAAGTGCAGCGGCCGCAGCACCACGTTCGGATCGCCGTTCGTGAGGATTGATTTGCCGGGCTTCACGGTGAACTGGAAGCCGCGCGGCAAGCGCGAGGCGTCCATGCCCATCATCGGCGCCGAAACGTACGCCAGGGCGTCGATGCGCGCGCGAAGCTCTGCATCCATCACCATCTGCGGCACGAAACCCTTCTCGCACACGCCGCGGCCCCAGAAGCGGCCCGGCACGACGTCCCACGGGAAGGCCACAACCGGCCGATCCTTCATGAGATAGGGGTTTTCCATCGCCTTGATGGCGATTGCCTGGTTGGCGATGACGATGATCGCCTCGACCATGTCGGCGTCGATCGGTTCGGTCGTGTCGGAGGCCGGTTTTCCGTCTGGAAGGACGTTCAGGTCGACATAGACGTCCTCGCTACCGCCCTGCGGGCCTTGCGCGGCGTCCGCGGCGCTCTCGGCGTCCCGAAGCGCGAGCCCGAGTGCATCCCCCTCGTTCTCAGCGCCAAGATCGGCCATCTGCCCAGGCGGGAAGAGCAATGCCCGCGGCACGAGGCCGTAGTAGCGCAGGACATGCACCTTGTCGAAGACGTATTCGTTCTCCGACTGGTAAGCGGCGCCCAGGCGCATCTCGCCGGCGCTCGTGCCGACCGCGACTTTGCTGTAGGCCCCGTCCTTCATGCCCTTGTTGATGACGTGAGACCCGACGTACTCCTCGACGGCGACACCAAGCGCCTTGTCGACGCTCCTCGCGGTCGGCTCGATCAGGAAATTGCGCGGATTCACGCTCTGAAGCGACGCAAACTGCACTTCGCGCTCGATAACAGTCGCTGTCGGCGGTTGTTTCGTCGCCATTGGCAGGGGCGGCATGCCTTGCGGCATCTGCATGGGCGCGGGAGGCGCCATCGGCGGCAGGCCCGGCGTGCTGGAAGGCATCGCGGCGTTCATCGGCAGCGCCGGCGGCGCGGAAAGCGGCGAAGACGCAGCATCCATCGGCATGCCGGTCGCGCCGGAGGCCATGTCAGCCGCTGCAGCGCTCACGGAAGCGGAAATCTCGCGCTTGATGAAGGTCTCGACAAGAATCTCGCCGATGCCAGAGCCATAGACGGCGGCATTGATGAGCGCTTCGCCGACGTTCACGTTGAATTCTGCGGTGGTGAGGTCTTCCTTGAGCTTCGTCTTGTTGTCGTCGACGATTTTCTTGCCGTCTTCATCAGCGCCGAAGGGTGCTTTGATGTCGAAGGAGTCGCCGCGACCGAAAAGCGCCTCTTCTACCTCGGCGACGATGTTTTCGACCGCCTCGGAGAGCGCCGGCGTGACGAGAGTCGATCGCTCCGACTTCTTGTTCTTGTCCTGCCCCGACCACATGCTGCGCCAGAGGCGCTCATACTTCTCCCAGAGCGGCTCGTAGTTCGAGCGCCGGTGGTCGCGCCACTGGCTCACGCGGGCGAGCACCCATTGCGCGAGTTCGTGAAGGTCGTCCTTCGGCGCGTTTTCGTCGGCCGCAGGCTTCAGCGAGTCGCGTTCATCCGGCAACACCTTCGCGCTGTCGGTAATCAACCCGGATTTCACGTCAATGGTGGACATTCTTCCTCACAGGCCGACCTCTGCGTCAGACGGCTCCCAATACGAATCGTTTTCGACCTTCGCGAAGCGGGTGAACACTCGAGACTCGGCAAGCTGCACGACGTACGCGAGCGCATCGAGCGCATCGTCGTGCACAAGCGCTGAGGGGAAATTCAAGAAGGCGTCCTCGATTTCCTTCATATGCGGGCCGGGACGAAAGATAATCTTTCCGTGCTCCATGCGGCCCTGCAGCGCCCAGCCGATCCGCTCGACCTTCGATCGGTTCTCGTGCGACAGCGGCTCGACCGCCAGCATGATGCTGCGCTTCGCCGCCTCGGCCTGCAGATAAGGCGCGACCGCCTGATAGAGCGCACCCTTCTCGATGCCGAGGTTCATCGTCTTGCAGCTCTCAACCGCGTCGACGATGCGCCGCGACGTTTCCTCTACTCCCCAGCGGCCAAGGTAGAGGTCGCGCACCCACCAGCGCTCATCGTCCAGCACCTTGACGACTGCGATCGCAGTCTTGTCGAGGCGCTTTCTCCGATAGCCGCCGACCTTCTGCTCTTCCGCAAACCCGGCGAGGTCGACCGTCACATACCAGTCGCCGGGGATGACGTCGCCTTTCCTGTGGCTCACGCGGAATCGGTCTCGTAGACGGGTTCCTTCTCGCTGTAGCGGAACCACTCGTGCTTGAAGGAGTCGCTCGAGCCGGTTTCAAAGCTCGCTAGGAACTCCTGCCGAAAGACCGCAGAGGAGAGCGATTCCTTCGCAGCCTGCACTTCACTCTGATCGAGAAACGGGTTGTCAAGCGACGTGTAATGGAACGCCTGCCAACCGCTCGTCGTGACCTCACCCGCGCCGCGGTAGACACCCTCGCCGCCGGCCTCGCACCACAGATCCCACATATGGTTGCGGCCCTTCGGCGTGCCGATGAAGCCCGCCGTGCCCTTCACGTCAGCCAAGGCAGGACGGATGATCGACTCCCACGTCTCGAACTTCATGTCGGCCAGCTCGTCCAGCTCTACGTGCCAGAGGCCGACGCCGCGCAGCGTGTCTGGGCGATCCGAGCCCTTCACGCCGATCATCACGCCGTTCGCGAGGTAGATGTGCCCCTCGTTCGACTGCGGCGGACGCTTCGGGTGGAGCACCGGGTGCAGCAGGTCGAGCAGCGTCTGGAAGTACAGCAACTTCGCCTGCGTGGCGACCGGCGCAATGACGAAGACGGATTTCTTCTTCACGTTGCGCGGGTCAAGCGCTCGCGCTGAAGCTCGCGCGGCGGCCAAATGCGTCTTCCCGAACCGCCGCCCCGCCACTAGGATCGTGAAGCGGGCTGGCGACTGGAACACCTTCATCTGCGCCGGGTGAAGCTGAATATTCAGTTCTACGTCGGCCATTTGTTGTTCTTGCGTTCGTTTTCTTCGCCCGGAATAACTTGCAGATTCCAAGGCACATGGAGTCCGCTTACGTCCCGGCCCCGCAGTGGGACAATGTGGTCAACGTGCCACGGCTTCCCGGTCTCTGTAGTTCGTCGATGCGCCTCGTCGTAGAACGATCGCATCGCGGTTAGTTGTTCTTTCGACAACCAGGGTGGCGTGCGTAGCACTTTCGCAGCCGCGTATCGCGCCCACGCTGCCGCCGTCTTCGGCCGGTTCACTTTCGCCCATCGCCGCGCGTACGCGTTGATGGCATCCCGATTCAGTACGCGGCGCTGGGTGGCGTACTCGCGTTCTTTCGCGAGTTCCGACGCATGATTGGCGTAGCGCAGTTCCCGCTGACGATCGCAGATTTCGCGGCCGCGCTCGGCGTATCGCCGCGTCGCCTTTTCTTTCAGGCAAACGAGGCAAGTACCGTTGACAGTTTGGCGTTCGGCGAGATGGCCGTGGACGCACGGCTGTCCGCTGAAGAAATGCTTGAGCCCTTGCGCACGCGCTTCTGCCCGCGTAACAATCGCCGGGCGCGCGCAGAATCCGAAGACATAGGCCGGGTAGAACTCCCCGTGCCCCCGCTCACCGTCGAAGCAGAACTCCTTGCGGACCAGGCACTCGATGATCGGCGTGTTGCCGATCAGACGACTCACGCCGACGGAAATGCAGAAAGCGCCGGCGAAGCGCAGAGCGCCAGCCGACGACTGAGTTTCGTGGTGCCGGCCTTGTCCTTGCGCCGGTCTTCGCCGCGACCCGTGTGCCGCAGGCTGTGACGCCGGTAGCCGCGGCCGGTAGCAGTCATCGCCTTCCAGATCACGCTGATCCACGCCTCGCGGAAGACGCGCTCGGGATGGCCCATCACGGTGTTACCGCTCATCGCTCGCTCCTTCATCGTCGGTGATGTCTATTCCCGCCAGGTCGTCCGGCCCGAAGAGATCGGCATCAACCTCGAGGTCGACGAACTCCTCCTCGGGCTGGATGACGACAGGCGTGTTGGGCTTCTTCTCGCTGGCCGAGCCAGGAGTGGGTGTCTTCATAGTTGGGGTGCTGCCGAACTACTCTGCTGCTTCGGACTCTGCTGGAGCTGAGAGGAGCGGCTGCTCGCCGTTCTCGTAGACGTTGCCCGGATGGCCGGGCGATGCGGTTGTGACGTTGATGATGAACTGAGGCCGCTTGTCGGTGAGGGCGCCTACGCCAGCGGCCTGACCGCCGATCTCCTCGTACGTCTTGCGAGGCAGGATGCGCTGGGCGAAGAACTCGAGCACCCACTGGTGGTGCTCACTGTGCTCATCGTCCAGGTACTGCATCATCTTCGCCATGACGGCAGGCGCGACCTGGTTGAGCGCGATCCCGCCAGCCTTCATCGCCGCGGCGACGTCGAGCTTCTCTTTGCTTTTCCCCGTGGCCTTTTCCGTTACCGGGGCCGGGGGAGCGCCGAGCTGGCGAACGATGTCGTGGCGGGTCTTCTCGTACTCGGCTTTGCGCTTCTTGTCGCAGTCCATGCAGCGCGCGCCGTGCGCCTGGTAGGTGCCAGTGCGCCCCTTGCGATAGGGCCAGGACTCCGGCGTGACGACCTTCTCCGCTTTGCAGTAGGCGCAGGTCCGCTTCTCTTGCGGATGGTCTGCGCCCGCCGGCGCGGTGGTCGGTGCGCTCGACGAGCCCATACATCAATCATAGCAGATCGTCAAGAGCCACTCGATCAGTCACGCGGACGGGCACGGCAGTTTCCCCGATCATCAACCTACGCCTATTCACCGAGACGATGAACCGCTGTCCGTGCCCGGCCCGCGTGAGAGGACTGTAATCCGCAAATGTGACGCGAATTATGGGCGCCTCTCTTGAAATATTATTTCCCACTTAATTTACGAATTAGTTTTCGACCCTCCGAATATTTTTCCCCACGGGCCAACGCAGCACCCGCGGCAATCGAGCGAAGCACAAACCCCCACCCCCCCTGGGTCGCGGCGCACTAGACACGGCGCGCGGCGGCAGAACGCTGGCAGCCTGGCGAGCTGCAGCCGGCAGGCAGCGACTGGCGCACAGCTCGGCGCAGATCCGGCGCTTCGTTTCGGATTCTGATTCCTAACTCCCTGTTTTGAATTCGTATTTTGCCTAGTGTCCACTGATTGGCTATCAGTGGACGTTTTCGCCGGGCCTGGAGTGTCGGGATTCCGACAGAGCTGTGTTGTAGAAAAACAACACATTGTTGCGCCGGCGCAACAACGTTCCGGCATGGGAAGCGCTGCGGCTGCCGGTCAAGATTGTTTCGCTATGTTGTTGACGACGGCTAGGATACTCCCTATAGTGACGCCGATCACGGCAACACGACGCTGTACGACGCGGGTGGACTGCTCCAAATCTGGAGCGTCGTTTAACTAACGCGAGGGAAAACCAACCGACTAGCCGGACGCTAGGGGCAGCAAACACGGGAAAGGGCAGCAAATGTCTCATATGCAAATCGAAGTAACGATCCGGATGCAAGGCTGGAAAGTAGAGACGCGCGACGCGGGGACATGCTTTGTCCCTGGCGATGTCGTTTCCGTCCCCGACTACATCAAGCCGGGCGCAGTGATAGAGATAGACGACGCCGGCGCCGACCTTGCCGCGCATGAACTAGCCGCGCGACTACGCGATTACGTCGAAGGCAGGCACATCGAAAGCATCGAAGCTATCGAAGGTTACTTCGGTCGCTACTCGGCGCCCGGCTATCTCGATTGCACCGACTGGAACTTCAGCCGCAATGCGCGCGAGCTGACGCGCGAGCTGCGCGATATGTACGGGGAGGACTAGGCCATGCCCCGTACCGAAACGCAACGAGACGACAATCACGCAATCCAAAACGCCCGCGGCTGGTCCGAGACAATCACGGCGCTAGTTGCGGCTTTGAACGCCGACTATGACAGGCTCGAAGAACTGCGCGACGAGCGCGCCGATCTGATGGCCGAGCGCGACGATAAGAGCGCCGCGGCCGTAACTCGCGCGCTCGCCGTAAAGGCGCTAGAGCGATGGGACGAAGAGAACGGCGAAGAGCTGCGCGGGTTGGTCGAAGCCGTCACAGTCGACGGCGACGAAATGAAAGACGCCGACGCGGCGCGCGAGCGTATCCTAGAATCGGCGCTAGACGCGCAGATCCGCAGCGGACGGTATACGCCCGGCGATACGCCAGAACCCGAGGAATTCGCCATCCTGCTCACCACTGGCGGCCCGGCGCTTCGCATCCGCGGCGAGCTTGGCGAGCACAACGAACCCGAGCGCGCCTGGCTCGAGTATCAGGACTGGGGTACGCCTTGGACTGAGTTTCACGGCGAAGGCGCGGCGTCGCAGGACGATTTGCTCGCGTTCTGTTCTGTCTTTTACTTTGGGGAGTAGGCCATGACTGCGCCCCTTCTATGGTGGTCAAGCAGTTGCGGCCGGCTCGAAATGCAGATGACGCTAGAGCAGGCGCGCAGCGCATCGCATCAAGGCCGATGCGATGACGACGTATTAGCGCTCTCACGCGAGCCGGAGATTGCCGAGCAGTTAGCGGCGTTTGATCCTGCGATTCTGCGCGCCGAGCTGAAAGGCCACGGCGCTTGGGATGATGCGGAGCTATCAGACCATGCGCAAAACCTGCAGCGCATCACATGGCTCGCGGCGGGTGACATCGTCGACGACCCAGACAGGGCAGCAAAATGAAAACCGCCGCCCTTCTCATCCTCGCGGCCATCATCGCGCCATCGCTCGCCATCACATCCGCCGGCGCAAGGCGCGATGCCTGGCCGATCGTCTTACTAGGGGCCGCGGTATTTGCCGCGGCGTTTATCGCTATTCGCTACTTACTCTCAGGAGGTTAGAACGCTCTAGCCTAGCGCACTGCGCCCGCTTGCCATCCTGGCGGGTGCAGTCCAGTAGGCTAACCAATGGAGGGAATCACAATGCTCTACGGAATCGGATTCTTCAAAGGCGCCGGCATTCCAAGCGGCCAGCGGGTCAACACCTTCGCCGACTGCGGCTGCTGTGGCGCACTCCATCGAACCGACTTCGCCGGCGATTGCCGGGAGGATAGCGAGCGCTTCTACGAGCTGCCGGCCGGCGCAGATTTGGTAGACGACGAATGACGACCGACTACACCGTAGCGCCAGCGTCCTCGCTGATCGCCTTTCGTATCTTCGCCAGGCGCTCGGACAAATTCCTATGAGCCCTTCGTACCCTCGGCAAATTGAGCCAGCATGAGTCCTTTGTACTCCTGCTATAATAAGTATATAGCTCCGTGGGCTTTAGGTTTCATCTCTCTGACCCTGCCTCCGCGTGCTGCGGGGATGTGGGGAACCCACATCTCCCGCTGTCAGAGACACCGCACGCTACGGCACGGTCAGAGATGAAGAAACCCACGATACCTATGTTCTAGTACGTCTTTTCCAAGAGGAATACCTATGAGGCTGCAAATCCCAATAGGCGCCCGCACGGTCGCCGAGTACCAAGGCTGGACGTTGTATGAGCTGCCCCGACGCGAGCGGGATTCGTTCCTGTGGCAGAAGTTCAAGCTCATGCGCTCGCCCGGTGAAAAGGCGAAATGGGGCGAGCATCGTGTGTATCGGCTCGCTTGGCATTGCGTCGAGCTGCGCTTCGCTGCGGATCGTTACCTCGTCCATCTGCGGACGAAGCTGCCAGACTTGTATGCGTACGTCGACCTGCATCTGAGCCTGAATTACACGCGCGAGCGCTTGCTGGCGACTCAAGACGAGATCGCGGCTGAGTACGCCCGACTGAAAGAACTGCGGAACGCCAACCGGCGCGCCAAGACCACTACTGAGGAACGTACATGAAGCCGAGCCTGCCGATCGCAAGAATTCCTGGGGTGCAAGACCCGGATCAGATACGGCCAACGCACGACGCGATTTCCGCATGGCTCTTGCGCGCCGCGCGCGTGCCGGGCTTCGGTGAATCGCTGCTTTCGCGTTCTCGCCCGAGCATGCGGGCGCGCGGCAAGCGCTTCATCGGCATTGAACTCGAAGCCGTTATCGTCGACCCGCAGACCGGCAACATAGCCGGCTTTACGGACGGGCTCTTGAAGTTCGACGACGGAACGCGCCTGTGGCTTGAGATCAAGTCGGAAGATACCGCTATTGGCGCGCTGGTGCGCCAAGTGAAGATGTACAAGCGCCTGATAAAAGGCGACAGCGCCAACTGGCTTGCGGTGCTGCCTGAAGCATCTGTCGGGGCCGCTGAGTTTCTCGCCCATGCGCAGATCGGCACCTACGTTGTACGCGGCGGGGATGGGCTTCCCGATATGTCCGACGATCTATTCAGCGCTTCGGCTCGACGGAATGCGGCAGGCGCGCTCGCGGGCATTCCCGAAGCAATGCCTACGTCGTGAGACTCGCAATCCCCGCCGACGCTCGCGCGGTCGCCCAGATCAACGCCTGGACGCTCTACCAGCTCGCGCCGCGGGCCGACGACTCGCCTCTGTGGCTTCGCTTCAAGCTGATGCTGCCGCCCGAGACGCCCGCCCGCTGGGGCGAGCGCCGATCGTTCTCCCTCTACTGGAACCCCCTCGGCCTGCGTTTTCGCAAGGACCGCGACGCGGTTGCCCTCTACAAGCACTCCTCGGATCTCTATGAGCGCGTCGAACTCCTTCTTTCCCTGGAATACGGCCCGGAGTGGCTGGTGCGCGTGGCCGGCATGACGCTCGAGGAGATCGAAGCGGAGAAGGCGCGCCTGGCCGCCTACGCTTCGGAGCGGCGCGCGGCGAAGCGCCAGCTTAAGGAACGGACGCAGGGATAAAAACGCAACCGAGTTGAGAATTTCGGTAAATTCTGTTGCGTGTAGCCGAATTCTGTGATACGGTGATGTCGTTAGTCGGCGACACGAATTTAGCACAGCCGGCGACGTGACAAACAACCCACCGACCCACAGGAGGGGCCACCGATGAAAACAGCATTGGCAGTCAGCAGCAGCAGCAGCCGTAGCCCGAACAGACCCCGCAAGACTCTCCCCGCAGTTCCCGATTCCGACTCGAGCCCGTATGCCGCGGGCCGTCTGCGCGAGACGACAGACACGGAGCGATCGCGTGCCGAGGCTCTATGCGAGCGCCATCCGGAGTTCGCGCGCCTCGGGCACGACCAGCTTCTCCAGGTGGCCGACACCTACCTCGACGAGGCAGACCACGCGCTGCGCTCCGAGCTGCCGATGGGCGCTGTCGGCTACCGGCGTCAGGAGTCCGACGACACGGCGCCGCGCTGGAGCGATGAGGGCTGCGTCTCCTTCCCCTTCTGCCTCTTCTCGGTGGGCACCATCTTCCTCGGCATCGGCTTGGCCGCGCATCCGGTGTCGACCGCGGGGAAGGTTGCCTGTGCGCTCTCGCTCCTCGCCGGCGCTGCCCTGATGGGCGTCTCCTTTGAGTGGGACGGGGAAGGGGAGAAGCTGTGAGCGGCCACGACATCGTCTCCCACATCCGCCAGGCCGTCGCGCATGAGAGGGCTGCCGCGGGGCACGAGGACAAGTATGAGAACCAGATGAAGGCGGCAGGGGCTTCGATGTATGCCGCCTTCGTGGCGGCCGTGCGCTCATCCGACGAGCACAAGGGCAGGAAGATCGACGACAAGGCCATCCTGCGCCTCTACAAGAGCACGGCGCCTCGCCCCTGGTGGGACGCTGCCCTCCTAGCCGCGCGCGTCACCACGACCGCAGGGAAGGCCGACAGGGAGCATTCCAAGCGCCTCATCCAGTGGCACGTCGACCTCGATGGAGCACGCCAGCGGCGCGCGCAGCATGCCCTTCGTGTGGTGTCGGGAAGGAAAAGTCTTTCAAAGCAAGGGACTACAGCAACTCAGGGCGCTCGTGTGCGCCCCGAGCCCACGACGGCGGAGGTCAGGACGCTGACGGCGACGCCGGATAGCGCCGGCGAAGTGAGGCTCGAGGATCTCCTGGGCGAAGTGAGCCGCCTGCAGCTCGCCGCAAAGCGGGTAGAGCCCGCGCACCGTGCCGAGGCGCTGGAAGTGCTGAAGGTCTCGGCGCGCCAGATTGAGAGGTATGTACCGTGAAGGCCGCCGCCCTCACCTTTCACCCTCGCCAGAAGAACCCTGCGAGGAAGAGCGGCCGCGGCGTGTACCGGGTGGTGGCATGCTGGCGCATGCCTGGGCATGGTCAACGGCCGGTGTGCCGTGAAGGTAGAGTGCTCTATGTCGAAGCCGATCGCGTCTACCAGCAAGGCTCGCGCGTCGACCCGCTGCGCCTCGCGCTTCGTGGGTTGACCGCGCAATGATCGAGCCCTACATGAGCCGCTGCTACGACTGCGCGCACTGCGAGCGCACCGACGTCTTCGATCTCTGCAAGCACTAGGCGAGCCAGTACAGCATCGCCGGCAAGAGTGACCACCACACGATCGGCCACATGAGGCGCGCTGGCTCCTGCGGAACGCAGGCGCTGCACTTCGCTCCGCTCTACACGAAGCGCGCGGCGTAGGCCGTCGGCATAAAACGCAACTGAGTTGCGAATAAAATTGTTGACATAGGAATCTCCCGTGATAAAGTGATCTGAACAAGATCACTTCCACGGGAGATTCCGAGAATGCCAGTCTTCAAGCGCACGATCCTCACGGATGGTTTCGCCGGCTGGGTGATGATCGTCTCCTTCGAATACAACGGCACGCGCGCCGACTACATCTACGAGATCGGCGAGGGCACGCTGCCGGAGCGCCAGGCGGCAGCCGTCGCAGAGCGCATGGGCATCGAGCGCAGGGCGCAGATGCACTTCCTGCGCGACGTCCACCTGGAGACCATCCACTGATGAAACCCCTCGTGTATCTCGCCGGCCCGATTGCCGGTCTTTCCTACGACGACGCCGTCGACTGGCGAGCGCAGGCGTCCCACGACCTTGCCACGCGGGGCATCGAAGCGCTCTCGCCGATGAGGGCGAAGCATGCGCTGGAAGAGCGCCGGATCAGCACGAACTTCCGCGACTACGCGGGCAGCGGACCGTTCTACACGAGCCGCGGGATCATGACGCGCGACTTCAATGACGTGAAGCGCTCGGATGCGCTGCTCGTCAACCTGCTGGGGCTTCGCAAGCAGACCACTGACACGGTGATGGAGCTTGGCTGGGCGTTCGCGCTGCAGAAGCCGACCGTCGTGGTGATCGAGCCGACCGGCAACGTCCACGACAACCATCCGCTGATCGCAGAGACCTTCGACTTCCGCGTTGCCACGATGGAAGAGGCGATCGACGCGGTGGCTGTCATTCTCAACCGCTAAGGAGGCGGAAATGCAAATCGGAATTCTCGGGTTGCTCGGCGTCGTGTTCGTGGTGCTGAAGCTCGTCGGCGTGATCGCCTGGTCGTGGTGGCTGGTGTTGCTGCCGTTCTACATCGGCATCCTGATCTTTCTCGGCGTCCTTATCGTCTCGCTCGCCATCATGGGCGCGGTGAACGCCTGCAGCAAACGCCGCTGGTGAGCCCGTCCGCCTACATCGGCATCGACCCTGGCGCAGGCGGCGCTATCGCCCTCATGACGATGGCGCCGAAGTACGACATCGCGGTGCTCGACATGCCGGTACATGAGATCAACGGCAAGCGGCGCATCGACCTGCACGCGCTCGTGAGGCTGCTGCGCGAGTGGCGAGAGGGCGCGCACGCCATCGTCGAGAACGTGGGGGCGATGCCGGGGCAGGCGCCCAACGCCATGTTCAGCTTCGGCTTCGCAGCGGGCGCGGTGCAGACGGCGGTGGTCGCTGCCGAGATCCCCTTCACGCTCGTCACGCCGCAGACGTGGAAGAAGTCCTACGGGCTGCCCGGCGGCCGCGAGAACAAGGACGTGTCGCGGCAGAAGGCTTCGATGATGTTCCCCTCGCACGCGCATCTGTGGGCTCGCAAGAAGGACAACGATCGTGCAGAGGCCGTACTGCTAGCGCATTACGGGAGCAAGCTCGCGTGAAGAACCTCGGTTTCGACGAAGTGCCGGGCATCATCCGCAAGTCCGAGCCGAAGAAGTATCGCGCCGGCGAGTGGCTGCAGAGCTTGACAAGCGCCGAGCGCAAGGAGGTATCGGTGGCGCGTGCTCTGTATGCCTACTTCCCAGACGCGCTCGCCCTCATCGCTCGGCATTCGGTGCGTTCCAACGAACGTCACAACCCAGGGCAGCCCGTTCACTGGTCGCGCGAGAAGTCATCGGACCATGAGGATTGCATCGGCCGGCATTCGATCGCCGTCGCCGTTGATCCGGACGCGCTCGACGGCACCGAGCCTCACATCATCTGCCGTGCCTGGCGTGCGCTTGCGGCGCTGCAGCTATGGGCAGAAGAGCGTCTTCCGGAGAACTCCGCAAAGTGAGCATCGCCCGCAGTTTCTACAACACCGCCGTCTACACCGAGCACTACCTCGGCATGCGCTGGCCCGTCGCGATCTGGCGCTCGGTGCTCGAGCAGGCCATCAAGGACATCGTCGAGGGGCCGGCGGCCTACGAGCTTCGCGACTGCCCGGACCTTCGCGAGAAGGAGAAGCTGCAGCTCGAGATCCGCGCGGCCGCCGAGCATTGGGTGGAGGATGATGGCGAGGAACCGCGGAGGTTTCGTTGGGTTTGCCTGCAGCTCGGCCTGGACCCGTCGGCGGTTCGCAGGTCAATCGAGGAGAGGAAAACGACATGAGTTCTTGGCATTCCTACCCGAAGCTCTACGCGATGGGCCACCGTGCCATCGCCGAGATCCTGCTCGACGACGTGCTCGTGCAGGAGAAGGTCGACGGCTCGCAGTTTTCGTTCGGCAAGTTCATCGGCGACAACGAGATCGACGTGCGCGTGCGCTCGAAAGGCGCCACTTTCCCGGTCGACGCGCCGGAGAAGATGTTCACCAAGGCCGTCGATACGGTGTTGTCGATCAGCCATCTGCTCAGACCGGGCTGGACATATCGCGGCGAATATCTCGCGAAGCCCAAGCACAACACGCTCGCCTATGATCGCGCACCGAAGGGCTACATCG
>DAHVFK010000160.1 GCA_027317055.1 Betaproteobacteria bacterium
GTGCGTGGTGATGTCTTCGGGCTTTGGCGAGGTCGGCGCGGCGGGGCGGGCGATGCAGGACCGCATGCTGGCGGCGGCGCGCGCCGCCGGCATGCGCCTGGTGGGTCCCAACTGCCAGGGGCTGGCGAACTTCGCCACCGGCGCGGTGGCGAACTTCTCGACCGTGTTCAACGAGATGGAAGGGCGCGACGGCCCGGTCGCGATCGTGAGCCAGAGCGGCGCCTGCTCGCAGGCGATCTACGCCCTGGCGCGCGAGCGGGGGTTGGAGGTGCGCCACGTGCACGCCACCGGCAACGAGGCCGACGTCACGGTGGCCGACCTCGCGGCCGAGATCGTGGCCGAGGAGGGCGTGCGCCTGATGCTGCTCTACCTGGAGGCGATCGCCGACCCCGAGCGGCTCGCCGCGGCGGCCGAGGCCGCACGCGCCCGCGACCTGCCGATCATCGCGGTCAAAGCCGGCCGCACCGAGAGCGGTCGCCGCGCCGCCAGCTCGCACACCGGCGCGCTGGCGAGCGAAGACCGGGTGGTCGACGCCTTCTTCGCCCGGCACGCGATCTGGCGCGTCGACGATCCCTACGCGCTGGTCGCCGCGGGGCGGCTCTATCTCGAAGGCTGGCGCCCGCGCGGCAAGCGCTTCGTCGCGCTCAGCAACTCCGGCGCGAGCTGCGTCATGGCGGCCGACGCGGCGGACGAGCTCGGCCTGCCGCTGGCGGAATTCCCGCCCGCTGCGCGCGAGCAGCTTGCCGCGGTGCTGCCGGGCTTCGCCACCGCGACCAATCCGCTCGACGTCACCGGCGCGCTGCTCGGCAACGCGCTGCTGTTCGCCAACGCGCTGCCGGTGCTCGCCGCGCAGGTCGAAAGCGAGTTGACGCTGGTCGCGCTGCCGGTCGCCGGTGCGGGCTACGACGTGGCGGGCTTCGCGCGCGACTTCGCGCGCTACGCGCGCGACACCGGGCGCGCGGTCGCGCTCGCCGCGCCGCAGGAAGCGGTGCGCGCCGAGTTCGAGAAGGCTGGCCTGCCCGCGTTCGTGCGCGAGCGCGAAGCGATGCTCGCGCTGAAGCAGCTCGCCGAGCATTCCGAGCTCATGAGAAGGAAACACCGGGAATCGAACACGGCGAACTTTCCGAAAGTGATCGGAGGAGAATCGAAATTTCTCGATGAAGCCCAAAGCATGGACCTCCTCGCGGCAGCCGGGCTGGCGGTGGTCGAACGCCGACTGTGCCGCTCGCAGGACGAGGCGCGTGAGGCGTTCGCCGCGCTGGGGCCGAAAGTGGTGGTCAAGGCCTGCTCGGCGAGCATGCCGCACAAGACCGAGCTCGGGCTGGTGCGGCTGGGGCTGCAGGACGAACCCCAAGTCGTAAGCGCTTTTCATGAGATGAAGTCGCGCATACCGCAGGGCGACGGCGTGCTGGTGGCGCGCCACGCGGCCGGGCGGCGCGAGCTCGCGCTCGGCGCGCGGGTCGATCCCTCGTTCGGGCCGGTGGTGCTGGTCGGCGACGGGGGCATCTACCTCGAAGCGCTGAAGGACTTCCAGCTCCTGTTGCCGCCGTTCGGCGAGGACGAGGTCCTCGAGGCGCTTTCGAGGCTGCGTATCGCGCCGCTGCTGGCCGGCGTGCGCGGTGAGCCTGCGCTCGACGTCGGGGCCTACGCGCGCATGGCCGTGCGCCTGGGCGATGCGATGCTCGTCTGGCGCGGCGCGGTGGCGTCGGTCGACCTCAACCCGGTGATGCTGTTCGAAGAGGGCGCCGGCGCGCTCGCGGTCGACGCGCTCGTCGAGCGCGCCTGAAGCGCTAGCAGGGCTCGAGCGCCATGCCGGGGCGGATCGTGCCGCCCTTTTCGATGCGGCAATTCAGCCCGGAGCGGTTGATCAGCGGCTTGAACACCTTCTTGCCGAGCAGGTCCTCGAGGTAGAGGCAGGGCACGTTCAGCCGCTCGCCGCGGAGCACGCATTCGCCGACCTTGAAATAGCGTCCCACCAGGTGATTGAGCGGCACGCCGCGGGTGGTGAGGTTGCGCCGGTGCTCGTGCGGGGCGAGCTCGATGCCATGGTCGCGCGCGAGGGCCTCGAGCGTTTCAAATTCGATCAACGTCACCTCGCGGTTGACGTTATGGCGGTCCGAGTAGGTTCCCGTGCGCGTGGCGTAGCGGTCGCCTTCGATCCCGACGCCCGGCACGAGGCGGGCCTCGGCCAGCGCGCACATCGGCGCCGACGCACGGGCGGCGATGTGGACGTGCAGCAGTTCGCCCTTCCAGCTCATGACCGATATAATTGCACACTCTCCTCAAGGCAAGAATCCAGCCCATGAAAGTCCTGGTCAGCGTCAAGCGCGTGGTCGATTACAACGTCAAGGTGCGGGTTAAGTCCGACGGCAGCGGGGTCGAGACCGCGAACGTCAAGATGTCGATGAACCCGTTCGACGAGATCGCGGTCGAAGAAGCGATGCGAATGAAGGAAGCCGGCGTCGCGACCGAGGTGGTGGTGGTCTCGTGCGGTCCGCTGGCCTGCCAGGAGACGCTGCGCACCGCGCTCGCGCTTGGCGCCGACCGCGCGATCCTGGTCGAGACGGGGGCCGAATTGCAGCCCCTTGCGGTGGCAAAACTCCTGAAATCAATTTGTGAACGTGAAAAACCCGGTCTCGTCATTATGGGTAAGCAGGCGATCGACGACGACGCCAACCAGACCGGGCAGATGCTCGCGGCGCTCATGGGCTGGGCGCAGGCGACTTTCGCCTCGAAGGTCACGCTCGAGGGCGACAAGGCGCAGGTCACGCGCGAGGTCGACGGCGGCCTCGACACCATCTCGATCAAGCTGCCGGCGGTGGTGACCACCGACCTGCGCCTGAACGAGCCGCGCTACGTCACGCTGCCGAACATCATGAAGGCGAAGAAGAAGCCGCTCGAGAACCTCAAGCCCGACGCGCTCGGGGTCGACGTTGCGCCGCGGCTGAAGACGCTCAAGGTCGCCGAGCCGCCCAAGCGCAAGGGCGGGGTCAAGGTGCCGGACGCCAAGGCGCTGGTCGACAAACTTCGCAACGAAGCCAAGGTGATCTGATGGCCATCCTCGTATTCGCCGAGCACGACAACAAGGCGCTCAAGAAGGCCTCGCTCAGCACCGTCGCCGCGGCGCAGAAGATCGGCGGCGAGATTCACCTGCTCGTCGCCGGGCACAATTGCGCCGAGGCGGCCAAGGCCGCGGCGCAGGTGGCCGGGGTGGCCAAGGTGCTGCACGCCGACGCGCCGCAGCTCGACGACGAGATCGCCGAGAACGTGGCCGCGCTCATGGTCGGGCTCGCCAAGGGCTACTCGCACCTGCTCGCGCCGGCCACCTCGAACGGCAAGAACGTCATGCCGCGCGTGGCGGCGCTGCTCGACGTGCAGCAGGTGTCCGAAATCATCGCGGTCGATTCGCCCGACACCTTCCAGCGCCCGATCTACGCCGGCAACGCGATTGCCACGGTGCAGTCGGCCGACCCGATCAAGGTGATTACCGTGCGCGCAACCGGCTTCGACGCGGTCGCCGCGAGCGGCGGCTCCGCGCCGGTGGAGAAGGTCGAGGCGCCGGCCGACAGCGGGCTGTCGTCGTTCGTGGGACGCGAGGTCTCCAAGTCCGAGCGGCCCGAGCTCACCTCGGCGCGGGTGGTGGTCTCGGGCGGGCGCGGCATGGGCTCGGGCGAGAACTTCAAGCTGCTCGAGCCGCTGGCCGACAAGCTCGGCGCGGCGATGGGCGCCTCGCGCGCCGCGGTCGACGCCGGCTTCGTGCCGAACGACTGGCAGGTCGGGCAGACCGGCAAGATCGTCGCCCCCGAGCTCTACATCGCGATCGGCATTTCGGGCGCGATCCAGCACCTGGCGGGAATGAAGGACAGCCGGGTGATCGTCGCGGTCAACAAGGACGAGGAGGCGCCGATCTTCTCGGTCGCCGACTACGGCATCGTCGGCGACCTGTTCCAGGTCGTGCCGCAGCTGGTGGAGGAGCTGAACAAATGAGCGCCTACGTCGCGCCCCTGAAGGACATGCGGTTCGTGCTGAACGAGCTGGCAGGGCTGGGCGCGGTGGCAAAACTTCCCGGCTGCGAAGAGGCAAGCCCGGAAACAGTCGACGCAATCCTCGAGGAAGCCTCGAAGTTCTCTACACAAGCTCTTGATCCATTGAATTTTTCAGGAGATCAAGAAGGCTCAAAATGGCACGCCGGCGCGGTCAGCACGCCGAAGGGCTTCAAGGACGCCTACCGCCAGTTCGTCGAAGGCGGCTGGGCGGGGTTGCCGCTCGAGGCCGAATGGGGCGGGCAGGGGCTGCCGAAGTTGGTGTCGACGCCGGTGACCGAGATGATCACCTCGGCCAACATGTCGTTCTCGCTCTGCCCGATGCTCACCCAGGGGGCGATCGAGGCGCTGCTGACCGCGGGCAGCGACAAGCTCAAGCAGACGTTCCTGCCGAAGATGGCCGAAGGCGCCTGGACCGGCACCATGAACCTGACCGAGCCGCAGGCCGGGTCGGACCTCGCGCTGGTGCGCACCAAGGCGCTGCGCGAAGGCGACCACTACCGCATCTCGGGGCAGAAGATCTTCATCACCTTCGGCGAGCACGACCTGACCGAGAACATCGTGCACCTGGTGCTCGCGCGCACTCCGGACGCGCCCGAAGGCGTGAAAGGCATCTCGCTGTTCATCGTACCCAAGTTCCTGGTCAATCCCGACGGCACGCTCGGCGAACGCAACGGCGCGACCTGCGCCTCGATCGAGCACAAACTCGGCATCCACGCCAGCCCCACCGCGGTGATGGTGTTCGAGAACGCGGTGGGCTACGTGGTAGGCGAGGAGAACAAGGGCCTCGCTTACATGTTCATCATGATGAACGCGGCGCGCTTCGCGGTGGGCCTCGAAGGCGTGGCGATCGCCGAGCGCGCGTTTCAGCGCGCGCTCGCCTACGCCAGGGAGCGCATGCAGGGCAGGGATCTGGTCGAGGGCGCCAAGACCGTGGCCATCATCCGCCATCCGGACGTGCGCCGGATGCTGATGCTGATGAAGTCGCAGACCGAAGCTATGCGCGCGCTCGCCTACGTCGTCGCAGCAGCGATGGATTTTTCGAAAAATAGTAGTAATCAAGAAGATCGAAAACGCCATCAAGCATTCGTCGACCTGATGATCCCGGTGGTCAAGGGCTGGTCGACCGAGACCGGCATCGAGGTCGCCTCGCTCGGCGTGCAGGTGCACGGCGGCATGGGCTTCATCGAGGAGACCGGCGCGGCGCAGCACCTGCGCGATGCGCGCATCACCACTATCTACGAAGGCACCACCGGGATCCAGGCCAACGACCTGATCGGGCGCAAGATCGCGCGCGAAGGCGGCGCGACCGTCAAGGGCTGGCTCAAGCACTTGGCGCAGCTGGACGCCGAGCTGGCCAAGTCGGCCAACCCCGACGTCGCGCGCGTGCGCAGCACCCTCGCCGCAGGCGCCAAGGCGGTGGGCGAGGCGGTCGACTGGCTGCTCGCCACCTTCGGCAAGGACGTGCGCGCGGCCTCGGCCGGGGCGGTGCCGTTCCTGCGGCTGATGGGCGTGGTCGCCGGCGGCTGGCAGATGGCGCGCACCGCGCTCGTGGCGGAGAAGAAGCTCGCCGCGGGCGAGGGCGACCAGGCGTTTTACCAGGCCAAGATCGTCACCGCGCGCTTCTACGCCGACCACCTGCTGGTGCAGGCGCCGGGGCTGCGCGACACGGTGCTCAACGGCGGCGCGGGCGCCATGGCGCTCGACGAGGAGCAGTTCCTCGCCGTCTAGAGGTATTTCACCGCGCGGGTGACGGTTGCGTCCTGCGGGTGGCGCTTGAGGCGAAAGCCCAGCTTGCGCACCAGCGCGAGCATCGGCACGTTGGTCGACAGGATCTCGCCGTGCATGCGCTTGATGCCGCGCTGCGCGGCGATGTTCATAAGCTTCTCGAGCATGCGCCGGCCGATGCCGCGCCCCTGCCAGGCGTCGGCCAGTACCAGCGCGAACTCGCAGTCTTCGCCGTCGTCTTCGATCACGTAGCGCGCGACGCCGATGATCGATTCGCGGTCGCCCAGCATCGTCACCGCGGCGAACGCGGCCTCGCGCGACCAGTCGAGCTCGGTCAGGCGCCGGATGTATTCGTCCGAGACTTTGATCGCGCCGCCGAGCAGCCGGTTGTAGCGCGTCTCGTTCGACAGGCCGCTGACGAAGTCGCGCTCGATGCCGCTGTCGTCCGGGCGCAGCGGCCGGATCGTCACCGGCGCGCCGATGATCGGCTGGAAGGACTCGTCGAACTCCTCGGGGATCAAACGAGCTTGTTTGCGCAGACGAGGATTCCGTCGCGATCGGCGTAGAGCCATTCGCCGGGAGTGAACTTGATCCAGGCAAAAGCGACCGGGATGCCGCGCTCGCCGGGGCTCTTCTGCGCCGGCCGGGTCGGGTTGGTCGCGAGCGCGAGCAGGCCGATGTCCATGGCGGCGCATTGCGCGGTGTCGCGCACGCAGCCGTTGACGACGAAGCCGGCGTAGCCCTGCTCGAGCGCGCGCCTGGCGACGTTATCGCCGACCAGCGCCGCGCGCAGGCTGCCGCCGCCGTCGACCACGATCACGCGCCCTTGGCCCGGCTCCTCGAGCTGGTCCTTCACCGCCTGGTTGTCCTCGAAGCACTTGACGGTGCAGATGCGGCCCGCGAAGCGCCTGCGCCCGCCGAAGTGGCGCAGGCCGGGCGCGGCGACCTGCACCGCACCGGCGTTCGCGTCGCAGAGGTCGGCGGTCTTGAATTCCATCACGGCCCGCTCACATGTTTGGGTAGTTCGGCCCGCCGCCGCCCTCGGGCGCGACCCAGACGATGTTCTGGGTCGGGTCCTTGATGTCGCAGGTCTTGCAGTGCACGCAGTTCTGGGCGTTGATCTGCAGCCGCGGGTTCGAGCCGCCGGGTTTCGTGTCATCCGGGTTGCGCACGATCTCGTACACCCCGGCCGGGCAGTAGCGCTGCTCGGGCGCGTCGTAAAGCTCGAGATTTACCGTAATCGGCACGGCCGGATCCCGCAGCGTGAGGTGGATCGGCTGGTCCTCGTTGTGGTTGGTGTTGGAGAACGAGACCGAGGTCAGCCGGTCGAAGCTCAGCACGCCGTCGGGCCTGGGGTAGGCGATCGGCGCGGCCTCGGTCTTCTTCTTCAGCGTGTCGTTGTCGGCGTGCTTGTGGCGCAGGGTCCACGGCGCCTTGCCGCCGAACACCATCTGGTCCATGCCGAACATCAGCGAGCCGGTGACCAGCCCCTTGGCCATCCAGGGCTTGAAGTTGCGCGCGCGGTACAGCTCGTCGAACAGCCACGACTGCCGGAACGCCTCGGGGTAGGCGCCGAGCTCGTCGCGTGCGCGACCCGCGCCGAGCGCCTCGAAGGC
>DAHVFK010000161.1 GCA_027317055.1 Betaproteobacteria bacterium
CGCGTCGCGCTCGAACGGCAGCCCCGCCATGTCGACCGGGAGCAGCGCCCTGGTGCGCGGCCCGAGCGCGGCCTCGATGCGGGCCGGGTCGATGTTGCGCGTGGCCGGATCGATGTCGACGAACACCGGCCGCGCGCCCGCGCGCAGCACCACGTTCGCGGTCGCCACCCACGAAAGCGGCGTGGTGACGACCTCGTCGCCCGGGCCGACCCCCGCCAGCGCGAGCGCGAGCTCGAGCGCCCCCGTTCCCGAGGCGAGCGCGCGTACCGGGCGGCCGCCGAAATATTCCGACAGCCGCGCCTCGAACGCCTTCGCCTGCGGCCCGGTGGTGAGCCAGCCCGAGCGCAGCACCTCGGCCACGCCGTCGATGGTCGCCGGGTCGATGCTCGGCCGGGTAAAGGGCAGGTAGTCGCTCACGGCGTCGCCACCGCGACCCGCCTGGGATCGCGCGCCAGCAGCCGCATCGGCAGCCCCGCCTGCACCAGCCGGTCGTACTCGGCCGGCGGCATCAGCGCCACGGCCGGACCGTGGCCGCGCCAGGCGCGCGAGAAGGCTTCCACCGTGGGCAGGTAGTTGCGGTTCTCCCAGGCAAGCGAATTGTCGAGCTCGTCCTTGTAGCCGACCATGATCGCCGTGCGCCTGGCGTAGAACAGGAAGCTGTGGTCGAACATCTGCACGTAGTAGACGCGTTGCGCGGCATCGAGCTCGGGCCTGATGCGCTGCACGATCTGGCGCGCCGAGTATACCGGCGCGAGCGACTGGTACGCGACCAGCAGCAGCTGCGTGAGCGCGAAGCCGCCGGCGGCGAGCCAGGCGAGCGCCGCGCCGCGGCGCGCGCGCAAGGCGACCAGGGTCGCGATCGCGCCCGCCGCCAGCACCGCGACGCCGGCCACCACCAGCCAGCGCTCGAAGCCCGCGACCATGCCCGGGGGCAAGTTGCCCGACAGGCGCGCGGTGGCGAGCGGCATCAGCGCGGCGAGCGCCGCACCGCCAAGCGCCGCGGTCGCGCTCAGCCAGGCCAGCGCGCGCGGCGTGACGCGCAGCAGCCAGTCCGCGAGCAGCATCGCGAGCGCCGGGAAGATCGGCAGGATGTAGGCCAGCAGCTTCGAGTCCGACATCGAGAAGAACACGAACACCAGCACGCACCAGGCGAGCATGAAGCGCTGCGGCTGGAACGCGAGCAGCGGGCGGTTCCGCGCGGCGGCGGCGAGCGCGCCGGGCAGCGCGAGCGTCCAGGGCACCGCGCCGAGCGCGAGCACCGGCAGGAAGTACCACCACGGCTGGTAGCGGCCGTGATCCTTGGTCAGGAAGCGATCGAAATGCTCGTGGATGAAGAAAAAGCGCGCGAACTCGTGGTTGGCGAGCGAGACCAGGATGAACCAGGGCGCGGCGATGAGGAGAAACAGCGCCAGGCCCGCGCCCAGCTCGAGCCGCGCGAGCAGGCGCCAGTCGCGCTGCCACAGCACGTACAGCGCCACCGCGCCTGCGGGCAGCACGATGCCGATCAAGCCCTTGGACAGCACCGCGAGCGCGCATGCCGCCCAGCCGACGAGCATCCAGCGCCGCCTGCCCCCGGGCGGGGCGCCGTCGCGCTGCGCGAGCGCGAACGCGCTCACCGCGAGCGAGAGGAAGAACGAAACGCCCATGTCGAGCGAGGCGATATGGCCCATGCCGGCCCACATCAGGCTGCCGCCCAGGATCAGCCCGGTCGCGCGCCCGACCGGGGCGCCGAACAGGCGCGCGGCGGCGAACGCCGCCGCCAGCACGCCCAGGAATCCGGTCAGCGCGGTCCACAGCCGCGCGCTCGAGGCGCTCTGGCCGAAGGCCTCGAACGCGGCCGCGGTGGCCCAGTACTGCAGCGGCGGCTTCTCGAAGTACTTCAGCCCGTCCAGGCGCGGGGTAAGCCAGTCGCCGCTGGCGACCATCTCGCGCGAGATCTCGGCGTAGCGCCCCTCGTCGGTGTTGAACAGGTCGCGCTGCCCCAGGTTGGCGAACCAGGCGAAGGCGAAGACGAACAGGAAGACGGCGGTCGTTGTTTTCATTGAGGTAATTGCGACGCTCGCGTAAAATTGTATCGCTATGAGGGAATTCGCGCGCATTAAACGTTTGCCACCTTACGTCTTCAACACGACGCACGAGTGGAAAATGGCTGCGCGCCGCCGCGGCGAGGACGTCATCGACCTGTCGATGGGCAACCCCGACGGGCCGACGCCGAAGCACATCGTCGACAAGCTGGTCGAGGCCGCGCAGCGCCAGGATACGCACGGCTACTCGGTGTCGAAGGGCATCCCGCGCCTGCGCAAGGCGGTCTGCGACTGGTACCTGCGGCGCTACGGGGTCGAGTTCGACCTCGATTCGGAGGCGATCGTCACCATCGGCTCGAAGGAGGGCCTGGCGCACCTGATGCTCGCCACGCTGGAGCGCGGCGACACCGTGCTGGTGCCGAACCCCTCCTACCCGATCCACATCTACGGCGCGATCATCGCCGGCGCCGACATCCGCTCGGTACGCATGACCGAGGGCGTCGACTTCTTCGCCGAGCTGCAGCGCGCCTGCGCCGAGCTGATCCCCAAGCCGAAGATGCTGGTGATCGGCTTTCCGTCCAACCCGACCGCGATGTGCGTCGAGCTCGACTTCTTCGAGCGCGTGGTCGCGTTCGCGCGCGAGCACGACATCATGGTGGTGCACGACCTGGCCTACGCCGACATCACCTTCGACGGCTGGAAGGCGCCCTCGATCATGCAGGTGCCGGGCGCGCGCGAGGTGGCGGTCGAGTTCTTCACCATGTCCAAGAGCTACAACATGGCGGGCTGGCGCATCGGCTTCATGGTCGGCAACAGGGACCTGGTGCACGCGCTGGCGCGCATCAAGAGCTACCACGACTACGGCACCTTCACCCCGATCCAGGTCGCCTCGATCGTCGCGCTCGACGGCCCGCAGGACTGCGTCGAGGAGATCCGCCGCACCTACCAGCGGCGGCGCGACGTGATGGTCAGGGGGCTGCACGAGCTGGGCTGGATGGTCACCAATCCGAAGGCCTCGATGTACGTCTGGGCCAAGATCCCGGAAGCCTACCGCTCGATGGGCTCGCTCGAGTTCGCCAAGAAGATGATCGACGAGGCGCGGGTCGCGGTCTCGCCCGGGATCGGCTTCGGCGAGTACGGCGACGACCACGTGCGCATCGCGCTGATCGAGAACGAGCACCGCCTGCGCCAGGCGCTGCGCGGGGTGCGCGACATGTTCAAGAAAGACGGTCTGCTGAAAGGCGCGGCGTGAAGCCGATCAACGTCGGCCTGCTCGGTATCGGCACGGTCGGCGGCGGCACCTGGGAGGTGCTCAGGCGCAACGCGCACGAGATCCAGCGCCGCGCGGGGCGCGCGATCGGCATCACGCGCGTGGCCGACAAGGCGCTCGCTCGCGCGCGCGGCATCGTCGGCGCCAAGGCGAAGCTCACCGCCGACGCGCGCGAGGTGACGCGCGCGAAGGACATCGACATCGTGATCGAGCTGATCGGCGGCACCGGCATCGCGCGCGAGCTGGTGCTGGACGCCATCGCGCACGGCAAGCACGTGGTGACCGCCAACAAGGCGCTGCTCGCCCACCACGGAAACGAGATCTTCGCCGCGGCGCAGAAAAAGGGCGTCATGGTGGCGTTCGAGGCCGCGGTCGCCGGCGGCGTGCCGATCATCAAGGCGCTGCGCGAGGGCTTGAGCGCGAACCGGATCGAATGGATCGCCGGCATCATCAACGGCACCTCGAACTTCATCCTGTCGGAGATGCGCGACAAGGGCCTCGACTTCGCCACCGTGCTGGCCGAGGCGCAGCGCCTGGGCTACGCCGAGGCCGACCCGACCTTCGACGTCGAGGGCGTGGACGCCGCGCACAAGCTGACCATCCTGTCGGCGCTCGCGTTCGGCATCCCGATGCAGTTCAAGAAGGCCTACACCGAAGGCATCACGCGCCTCACGCGCGCCGACATCGCCTACGCCGAGGAGCTGGGCTACCGCATCAAGCTGCTCGGCATAACGAAAAGAACCGCCAAGGGCATCGAGCTGCGGGTCCACCCCACGCTGGTGCCGGCGCGGCGCCTGATCGCCAACGTGGAAGGGGTGATGAACGCGATCCTGATCAACGGCGACGCGGTCGGGCCTACGCTTTACTACGGCGCCGGCGCCGGCAGCCTGCCGACCGCGAGCGCGGTGGTGGCGGACCTGGTCGACGTCACGCGCCTGATCACCGCCGACCCCGGCCACCGCGTGCCGCATCTCGCGTTCCAGCCCGACCAGCTGTCCGATACCAAGGTGCTGCCGATCGGCGAAGTCGAGACCTCGTACTACTTCCGCCTTCGAGTGCTCGACCGCCCGGGGGTGCTGGCCGACATCACGAGGATCCTGGCGCAGGGCTCGATCTCGATCGACGCCATGGTGCAGAAGGAGCCCGGCGCGGGCCAGAAGCAGGTCGACATCGTGCTGCTGACCCACCGCGCACTGGAGAAGAACGTCGACGCGGCGCTGAAGAAGATCGAAAAGCTGCGCACCGTGGTCGGCAAGGTGACCCGGATCCGGCTCGAAGAGCTGCTTTAGTGCGCTACGTCTCGACCCGCGGCGTCGGCGCGCCGCAGCGCTTCGCCGACATCGTGCTCGAAGGCCTCGCCCCCGACGGCGGGCTGTACGTTCCCGAAAGCACGCCGCGCGCCGACCTCGCCGCCTGGCGCAGGCTCGGCTATCCGGAACTGGCCTACGAAGTTTTGAAGTTATTCGCGGACGATGTTGCGGACCTGAAGAACATCGTCGAAAGAACCTATACCCGCGAGATATTCGGCTCCGACGAGATCACCCCGCTGAAGACGCTCGAGCCGGGGCTGCACCTCCTCGGGCTGTCGAACGGCCCGACGCTCGCGTTCAAGGACCTCGCGCTGCAGCTGCTCGGCAACCTGTTCGAAGTCGTGCTCGAGCAGCGCGGCGAGCGCCTCAACATCCTCGGCGCCACCTCGGGCGACACCGGCTCGGCGGCCGAGCACGCGATGCGCGGCAAGCAGAACCTGCGCGTATTCATGCTCTCGCCGCGCGGGCGCATGAGCCCGTTCCAGGCGGCGCAGATGTACAGCCTGCAGGACGAGAACATCCACAACCTCGCGCTCGAGGGCGTGTTCGACGACTGCCAGGACATCGTCAAGGCGGTCGCCGCCGACGCCGAGTTCAAGCGCCGCCACCGCATCGGCACGGTCAACTCGATCAACTGGGCGCGCGTCGCGGCGCAGGTGGTGTACTACTTCAAGGGCTACTTCGCGGCCACCGCGTCGGACGCGGAGCAGGTCTCGTTCGCGGTGCCCTCGGGCAACTTCGGCAACATCTACGCCGGGCACGTGGCGCGCTCGATGGGGTTGCCGATCCGGCGCCTGATCCTGGCCAGCAACGAAAACGACGTGCTGGACGAGTTCTTCCGCAGCGGGCGCTACCGGCCGAGGAAGGCGAAGGAGGTCAAGGCCACCTCGAGCCCGTCGATGGACATCTCCAAGGCCTCCAACTTCGAGCGCTACGTGTACGACCTGGTCGGGGGCGACGGCGCGCGGGTGCGCGAGCTGTGGCGCCGGCTCGGCGCCGAGGGCGCGTTCGACCTGTCGCACTCGGCCTACTACCGCAACCTGTCCGAGACCGGGTTCGTCTCCGGCCGATCGGTCCACGCCGACCGCCTCGCCACCATCCGCAGCCTGTGGCAGCGATACGGCGCGATGGTCGACCCGCACACCGCCGACGGGATCAAGGTCGGGCTCGAACAGCGCGAGGCGGGCGTGCCGCTGGTGTGCCTGGAGACCGCCCTGCCGGCCAAGTTCGCCGAGACGATCCGCGAGGCAATCGGGCAGGAGCCCGCGCGGCCGACCGGCTACGAAGGGATCGAAAGGCTGCCGCAGCGCTTCGAGGCGCTGCCCGCGGACGCGCAGGCGGTCAAGCGCTACATCGCGAAGCATGCGGCATGAGCGACGCCCGGCCTACTTTACGGCGCCGCCGGTGATGCCGGCGATGAAGCGGTCAAGGAAGAAGTTATAGGCGATTGCCACCGGGATGCTGGCGATCAATGCGCCCGCCATGATCTCGCCCCAGTAGAAAATGTCGCCGCGGATGAGATCGGTCGCCACGCCGAGCGTGATCGGCTTCTGGTCAGATGAGGAAATGAAGGTCAGCGCGTAGACGAATTCCTGCAAGGTCAGGGTGAACGTGAAAATCACCGCGGTCAGAATCCCCGGTAGCGACAGCGGGAGCGTCATCCTGATGAAGGCGCCGAACAGACTGCAGCCGTCGACGATCGCCGCTTCCTCAATTTCGGGCGGCATCGCCTTGAAGAACCCCATCAGCAGCCAGGTGCAGAACGGGATCGTAAAGGTCGGGTAAACCAGCACCAGCGACCACATCGAATTCTGCAAGCCCAGATCGGCGATGACCCGCGACAGCGGCAGGAACAAGAGGGTCGGCGGCACCAGGTAGGTCAGGAAAATGCCGATGCCCAGCGTCTCGCCGTTTCGCCCGGTCAGACGCGCCAGACTGTAGGCGGCCGGCAGCGCGGTGACGAGAGTGATCGCGACGACGCAGATGCCGATGATCAGCGAGTTCCACAGCCAGCGCGCAAACAGCGTCTGCTCGAACAGATAGCGGAAGTGCTCGAGAGTGGGCGGATCGTTGAACCAGAAGGGGATGTTGGTGACGTTGTAAAGATCGGCATTGGTTTTGAACGAGGTGATCAGCATCCAGTAGAACGGGAACGCGGCGAGGATGAAGAAGAACGCAAGCGCAGCGTAGAACCCGGTCTCTCGCAGGATATTGGCGATGCTGCGCGGCATGGTCAGATCTCCCGCCGTTTGATAAAGCGCAGCATCAGGATCACCACGACGAACAGCACCGGCAGCATGAACAGCGAAATGGCGGCCCCATGCGACACGTCGCCCGAAATGATGCCGGTCTGGAAACCCTCATAGCCAAGCACCGAGGTTGCGCCGACCGGACCGCCCATGGTCATCAGATAGACGACGGAAAGGTCGGTGAAGGTAAACACGATGCCGAAAATCAGGCCGATGGCCACGATCGGCAGAATCATCGGCACGATGATCTGGTAATTGCGCCGCCAGAAACCGGCGCCGTCGACCGTCGCCGCGTCGAGCACGTCCTGCGGGATCGCGGTGATGCCGGCGAGGAAGATCACGATCGCAAACGGAAAGAAACGCCAGGCATTGACGACGATCACCGACAGCATCGCCAGATGCGGGTCGCCAAGCCAGTTCGGTGCCTGCGAACGGGTGATGATGCCGAGCGCGATCAGCGTCCAGTTGATGACGCTGTAGAGAGAATCGAACATCCACTGCCAGGCGACCGTCGCG
>DAHVFK010000162.1 GCA_027317055.1 Betaproteobacteria bacterium
CCAACGCGCTGATCGGCGAAGGGCAGCGCCAGTACCGCAAGATCCTCGAGGCCGCGCGCGGCGCGGGCGAGCGCCCGCGCTACGTCACGGTGGCCGACGACCAGGCGCAGGCCGACTACGTCGTGGGCCGCGTGCTCGAGGCGCGCGAGCGCGGCTTGCTGCTGCGGCGCCAGGCAGTGCTGTTTCGCGCCTCGCACCACAGCGACGTGCTCGAGCTCGAGCTGGTGCGGCGCGACATTCCCTACGTCAAGTACGGCGGACTTAAATTCCTCGAGGCGGCGCACGTCAAGGACCTGCTCGCGGTGCTGCGCTGGGCCGACAACCCGAAAAACCGCGTCAGCGCGTTTCGCGCCCTGCAGCTGCAGGCCGGCGTGGGCCCTGCCACTGCGGCGCGGTTCTACACCGGGTTTGAGGCAGGGTTTTTTTCCTGGCAAGGATTGAAAACGAATTCATCCGAGTTCGACGCTCTCATGGCACAGCTCGGCAATGCCGATTCCCCGTGGGCAGGACAGGTCGGGCGCGTGCGCGAGTGGTTCGAGCCGATCCTGGAGCAGAAGTACGAGGCGGCGCAGGCGCGCGCGGGCGACCTGTGGCAGCTCGAGCGCGTGGCGCAGCAGTTCGCCAGCCGCGAGCGCTTCCTGAGCGAGCTCGCGCTCGACCCGCCGCAGGCGAGCGGCGATCTCGCCGGCGCGCCGCACCGCGACGAGGACTACCTGGTGCTCTCGACCGTGCACTCGGCCAAGGGCCAGGAGTGGGACGCGGTGCACGTGCTGAACGTCGCCGACGGCAACTTCCCTTCCGAGTACGCCACCGGCCGCGCCGAGCTGATCGAGGAGGAGCGGCGCCTGCTGTACGTCGCGATGACGCGCGCGAAATCGGAATTGCACCTGATCGCGCCGCTGCGCTACTACGTGACGGGGCAGCCGCGCCGCGGCGACGCGCACGTCTACGGCGCCACCAGCCGCTTTCTCACCCGCGCGGTTATGGAGCGCCTGCAGCCGCTGACCTGGCCCGAGGCCGACGCGGCCGAGGCCGTCCCCGCGCGCGAGGCGCCGCCGATCGACGTCGCCGCGGCCCTGCGCGGATTGTGGTCTTAGGCGGCGCCGGCCCGATTTGAAAATCCGCCGCGAGCGGTTCATCATGCCCGCTCGTTTCCAACCCGCGAGCGAGATCCCATGAAAGCCGACAGCATTCTCGCCACCATCGGCAACACGCCGCACATCCGCGTCAACCGCCTGTTCGGCGACACGCACCAGGTCTGGATCAAGTCCGAGCGTGCCAATCCGGGCGGCTCGATCAAGGACCGCATCGCGCTGTCGATGGTCGAGGCGGCCGAAACGAGCGGGGCGCTCAAGCGCGGCGCGACGATCATCGAGCCGACCTCGGGCAACACCGGCATCGGCCTGGCGATGGTGGCCGCGGTGAAGGGCTACAAGCTCGTGCTGGTGATGCCCGACAGCATGTCGATCGAGCGCCGGCGCCTGATGCTCGCCTACGGCGCGAGCTTTGAGCTCACCCCGCGCGAGAAGGGCATGCCGGGCGCGCTGGCGAGGGCACAGGAGCTGGTCGCGGCTACCCCGGGCTCGTGGATGCCGCAGCAGTTCGAGAACCCGGCCAACATCGAGGTGCACGCCAAGGCCACCGCGAAGGAGATCCTGGCCGACTTCCCGCAGGGCATCGACGTGCTGATCACCGGCGTGGGCACCGGAGGGCACATCACCGGCTGCGCGCAGGCGCTGAAAAATGCCTGGCCGACGCTCAAGGTGTACGCGGTTGAGCCGAGCGCCTCGCCCGTGATCTCGGGCGGCAAGCCCGGGCCGCACCCGATCCAGGGCATCGGCGCGGGCATCATTCCGAAGAACCTGCATGTGCAGCTGCTCGACGGCGTGATTCAGGTCGAGGCCGAACCGGCCAAGGAGATGGCGCGCCGCGCGGCGAAGGAAGAGGGCATGCTGATCGGCATTTCCTCGGGCGCGACGCTGCAGGCGATCAAGCAGAAGCTGCCCGAGATCGCCAAGGGCGCGACTGTGCTGGGCTTCAACTACGACACCGGCGAGCGCTATCTGTCGACCGAAGGTTTTCTGCCGACCGAATGAGAAAGCTCGCCGCGCTTGCGCTGCTGATCCCCTTGGCCGCGGCCGCCCAGATGGGCGGCGCAATGATGAACAGCCCGCGCCACGCTTACGTGATGCGCCACGGTGTCGACCCGACGTACGCCCAGGCGCACAACCCGCTCGAGCCGAGCGCGTCCAACATCGAGGCCGGCAAGTCGCTCTACCGGCTCCACTGCGCGGTGTGCCACGGCGACTCCGGCATGGGCAGCGAGGCGGGCCTCGAGCTCGACCCCCCGGTGGCGAGGCTGGGCGGCCTGTCGCGGCAGCCGATCGCGAGCGACGGCTTCTACGACTGGGTCATTTCAGAGGGCGGCGTGCCGCTGCGCAGCGCGATGCCGCCGTTCAAGAACGTACTCAAGCAAGAGGATATCTGGAAAATCGTTCTTTATCTGCGCACGCTGTGATGCGCCGCGTGCTGCTCGCGGCCGCCAGCCTGCTCGCCGCATTCTCGGCGCATGCCGAAGATACGCGCGAGTTCGTCAAGTTCCCGCCCATGATGCTCGAGCACGAGATGCGCAACATGCGCGACCATCTCGCGACGCTGCAGAAGATCCAGGACGCGCTCGGTGCGGGCCAGCTCGACGAGGCGGGCAGGCTGGCCGAGCGGCGCCTCGGTCTGAGCTCGTTCGGTCTGCACGGCGCGCACGACGTCGCGCCGTTCATGCCCGCGGGCATGCAGGCGATCGGCACCGAGATGCACAAGACGGCGAGCCGCTTCGCGCTCGAGGTGAACAAGGCCGCCGCCACCGGCGACCTGCGTCCGGCGATCGCCGCGCTGGGCAAGGTCACCGAGCAGTGCGTGGCCTGCCACGCCGCCTACCGCCTGCACTAGACGCGCCCGGCGCTTCGGGCGAAACTAACCAGACTCGTTCTCGTGAAGGAGGGGCCGATGCCCGTCGCCGACATCAACCACTATTTCGTGCGCGCCAACGACCTCGAGGCCACCAAGCGCTTCTACGTCGACGTGCTGGGCTTCGAAGTGATGCCGCGGCCGAATTTTCCGTTTCCGGGCTACTGGCTCGGGGTGAGCGGCAAGATCCAGGTCCACATGGGGCCGCACGGCATTCCGAACTCGGAGCTGTACTACCTCGGCACGCCCGCGGACGCGGCGACGACCCAGTCCGGCGTGGTCGACCACATCGCCTTCGCCGCGACCGAGCCGAAGGCCTTCGTCGAGCGCCTCAAGGGCAAGGGGGTCGAATACCGCCCGCGCTACCTGCCCGAGTCGAGCCTGTACCAGCTGTTCCTGCGCGACCCTAACGGGCTCATGATCGAGCTCAATTTTTTCGGCATCGCCGACGCGCCCGACTGGGGTGGCGAGGACTACTCGAAGATGCCGCGGGTCGAAACGGTCTGATGGCACGCGATTTTTCGGGCGTCTCGTACGCCGAGGCGCTGGGGCGCGCGCGCGCGCTCGTTCCGGCCCTGCGCGTGCGCGCCACGGAGGCCGAAGACGCGCGCCAGCTGCTGCCCGAGACCGAGGCCGAGCTGCACGCGAGCGGCCTGCTGCGCTTCGCGCAGCCCAGGCGCTGGGGCGGCATGGAGCTCGACTACGTCGCCTTGTTCGACATCCCGGCCGAGGTCGGGCGCGGCTGCACCTCGACCGCCTGGAGCGTCGCCAATCTGGGGATGCACCACTGGATGCTCGCGCTGTACGACGAGCGTGCGCAGGCCGAAGTCTGGCGCGACAACCCGGACGCGATCATCGCTTCGGGCATCGCCTACCCGCAGGGCAGCGCCAAGCGGGTCGAGGGCGGGCTCGAGATCAGCGGCCACTGGAACTTCTCCAGCGGCGTCGACGGCAGCCACTGGAACATGCTCGCGGTGACCGTGAAGGACGGCGACCAGGTGGTGGACCACTGCATGTGCCTCGTGCCGCGCAGCGACTACCAGGTGATCGACGACTGGCAGGTGCTCGGCATGCGCGGCACCGGATCGAAGTCCGTGCAAACGAAGGACCTGTTCGTGCCTGCGCACCGCGCGCTGTCGATGTACCTTGCGCGCGGCGGGGCCGATTTCCCGGGCGCCAAGACCAACCCCAACCCGCACTACCGCATCCCGCTCTCCGGCATGGGCTCGCACTGCATCGCCGGCGCCGCGGTCGGCAACGCGCGCGCCGCGCTCGAGCTCAGCTGCGACGCGATCGGCGGGCGCAGCACCAACTACACCGTGGCGCGCATGCGCGAGTTCCAGACCGTTCAGCTGCGCGTGGCCGCCGCCGGCGCGCGCGTCGACGCGGCGCGCCTGATCGTGCGCAACGACTGCCTCGACGGACAGGCGATCGCCGAGTCCGGGCGTGAGCCGACGCTGGAGGAAAAGCTGCGCTGGAAGCGCAACGTCGCCTACGCGGTGCAGATCTGCACCGAGGCGGTCGATTCGCTGCACGGCATGGCGGGCGCGAAGGGCATCTACGATCACTACCCGATCCAGCGCCTGTTCCGCGACGCTCATTCGCTCATGGGCCACATCGGCTTTTCCTGGGACGCCCAGGGCGCGCCCTGGGGCCTGGTCGCGCTCGGCGGCGACTTCCCCGCGCCCCCGACCCTCTGAATAATCGGGGTCAGAGTCGCTTTTTAAATAGAGCGACTCTGACCCCGAATCGCGAGAGTCAGGCGGGTAGCGGTTTGCCGCGCGTCTCGGGCATGAACGGCGCCACCACCAGGCCGAGGACGTATATCGAGCCCAGGTACATCGCCACCATCGACACGCCGCCCAGCTTGTGGATCAGAAACCCGGCGAACAGCGGCCCCAGGAAAGCGACGAAGCGAGACACGTTGAACACGAACGCCGAGGCGGTCGCGCGCACGTTGGTGGCGAACAGCTCGGGCAGGTAGATCGCGAACCAGGCGAAGCCGCCGAGGGTGAAGAAGCCGTTGAGCAGCGTCGCCGCCATTACGACGTGCACGCTGTGGCTCCATAGGTAGACCGCCGGGATGAACAGCAGGCTGCCCGCGAACAGGAACGCGAGGTACATGCGCCGCCCCATGGCGTCGGCGAGAAAGCCTGAGGCGACGTAGCCGATGATCGCGCCGACGTTGTAGACGATGCCGGCGACGCTGCCCCAGTAGGCCGCGCTCAAGCCTTCGTGCTTGGCGATCGCACCGACGTAGCCCGGGATCCAGGTCGCCACGCCCCACCAGCCGAGCGTGGTCGCGAGCGAGAGCGCCAGCCCGAGCAGGACGCGGCGCCGGCCCTCGCGGTCCTGGAACAGCTGCGCGAGGGTGAAGGGGCGCTTCGCCTTGCCTTCTTGCGCGCTCTTCGCTTCGGTGACGTCCCAGCGCTTGGCCTTGACCGTCTCCACCCAGCGCGCGGACTCGTCGATGCTCTTGCGGATGTAGAACACGAACACCGCCGGGACGATGCCCAGGCCGAACATCCAGCGCCAGGCGTCCGGCCCCATCGGGCGCAGGAAGTACCACGCGGCGGCGGCGATGAACGCGCCGAAGCCGAACCCGGACTGCAGGAAGCCCGCGCCCTTGGGGCGCGCCTCGTTCGGCCAGGCCTCGGCCAGCAGCGTGTTGCCGGTGCTCCACTCGCTGCCGATGAACAGGCCGGTGAGGAAGCGGAACGCGACCAGCATCGTGATGCTGGTGCTGAACGCGGTCAGCCCCGTGAAGCAGGCGTAGCCGACGATCGAGATCAGCATCATTCTCTTGCGGCCGATGTAGTCGGCGACGATGCCGCCAATGGTGCCGCCCGCGGCCCAGCCGAGCAGCGTGATGCCGATCGCGAGGCCGGCGTACTTGGGCAGCTGGCCATGCTCGCTCGCGGGCAGCACTGCGAGCAGGGCGGGCCCGAGCACGCTGATCAGCGCGTAGGTTTCGTAGCCGTCGAAAATCCAGCCGAGAAAGCTCGCGACAAGAATTTTCCAATGCGTGGGCGTCAGATTCGCGTGCCAAGACGCCGGCTGCTGCCGGACAGCTTCGGTCATTTTCTCCTCCCTCCGGTGACGGCCATTGTTCTTCTGCGGCGGCCGAATCAATTGCAGCGATGCTAGCGCTTACCGGAGAGGCAAGCCTTGCGCCTGCCTTGCGAAAACCGGGGACAGACCCCGATTATTTCTGCCAGCTCATCTCGCCGGCCTGCGCGACCGTGCCGTCGGCCTTGCGCACCTCGGTCCTGGTGGAGGTCTTGTCCGCCGCCGCGTGCACCGTGATCGCCTCGGCGTCGAACACCGGCGCCTGGGCGCGGAAGGAGAAGCTGCGCGGCGTGCGGCGCCCGGCCTGCAGCCAGGCGAGCGTCGCCATCACGGTCGCCATCAGCGGCCCGTGCACCACCAGCCCGGGGTAGCCCTCGAGCTCGAGGCAGTAGCGCCGGTCGTAGTGGATGCGGTGGCTGTTGAAGGTGAGCGCCGAGTAGCGGAACAGCAGCACGTCGTTCGGCACCAGCGCGCAGCGCGCCGGGTTCGCCCCCAGCGGCTCGCGCCACACCGGTCCCTCGGCCGGCGAGCTGGGCCTGGCGCGCGCCGCGGGCGGCGCCTCGCGGTAGACGATGTCCTGGCCCTCGCGCATCAGCAGCGCGGCGCCGCTTTTCCATTCGTGCCGCACCTTGACGAACACCAGCGTGCCGCTCTTGCCCTGCTTCATGTCGACCGACTCGAGCTTCGAATCGCGCCGCAGCGGCTCGCCCAGGCGCGGCGCGCGCAGCCACTCGAGCTGGCTGCCGGCCTACATGCGCCGCGGCAGCGGCACCGGCGGCAGGAAGCCGCCGCGCGCCGGGTGGCCGTCGGGCCCCGCCTCGCGCAGCGGCGACAGCGGGGTGGTGAAAATCCAGTGCCACAGCGGCGGCAGCTCCGCGCCGTCGGTGAACGGCGCCGGATCGAGGTCGAGGCTCGCGGCGAGCTGGCGCACGCGCGCCGCGTCGCAGCGGTCCTCGAGCGTTTCGCTGCGGCCGACCCAGCCGCGCAGGTGTTCGAGGTCGATCGCGGGCGTCATGGTTTGGGGGCGCCTGCGGCGAGCGCGCGCTTCGCGCCGTCCGCGAGCAGCCAGATGTCGGCGGTGAGGGTGACGAAGTCGTAGCCCCTGGCGTAGAACGCGGGCGCGGCAGCGGGCTGGCGCGCCACGCCGCCGAGCCAGCGCCCGGCGGCCCGGGTGCGCTCTTCGATCTGCGTCATGAGCGCCTTGAGCTCGGGGTCGGCGTAGCTGCCGTACTCGGTCAGGCGCGAAAAATCCTTGATCACGTCGGCCGCCAGGTCGCCCGGCCCGGAGATGATCATGTCGAGCCCGTCTACCTGCAGGATCTCGGC
>DAHVFK010000163.1 GCA_027317055.1 Betaproteobacteria bacterium
AAGCCGAACAGCATTTCGTGCGCATGTCCTGCCGGCGACGCGAGGGCCGGGAAAGCGCTCGTGAATCCCGTCATCGCGAGCACGGAGGCCGGCAGGACGAAGATCGCGTAGGCCGTTGCCGCCGGAAAGAAAACCGCATTGCCGGCGACCAGCCGGCGCACGCCTTCCGAAATCATGCGCGCCGCGGGTGCGTCTCCGGCAGCACCAGGATCCGGGCGAGCTTGGTTCTAGTTCCGAGCAGGTCGGCCAACGTATGGCGATCGAGGACCGTGAAGAATGCGCCTAGCGCGCGCCCGAAGATTCCCTTGAGCACGCAGGCGGATTCGATGCGGCATTCGGACGCTGCCGCGTCGAAACATTCCACCAGCGTAAGGCTATCCTCGGTCCCGCGCAGCACCTCGCCGATGTTGATGTCGCGTGGCGCTTGCGCCAGGCGCATGCCGCCACCCTTGCCGCGCGTGGTCTCGATGTAGCCTTGCTGGGCCAGGTGGTGAACCACCTTGACCAGATGGTTTTCCGACACCTCGTAGGCGGCGGCAATTTCGCCGACGGTCGCGAGGCGCCCTTCGTGCACGCCGAGGTACATCAACACGCGCAGGCTGTAATCGGAGAAAGTCGTAAGACGCATTTGCCGCACTCCAGGGGTCGAAGTTTCAAAAGCTGTACCCAACATATTGATTATGTCAGGAAGTCGTGCTAGCGTTAAGCTGTATAACACGTACAGCTTTACTTGGTGATATGGAAATCGCTACCGAATTGCCGACCGAAGAAACGGTGCGCGAGGCACTGCGCAGGGTGGACGATCCCGAAGTCGGAATGAGCATCGTCGAGCTCGGGCTCGTCTATCGCATCGACGTTTCGCCGCAACGGGTTCATGTACAGATGACCATGACCACGCCCGCCTGCCCGATGGGCGGCCTGATCACCGACGACGCGCGCCGGGCCATCGCCGCCGTGCTGCCGGAGGGTGTGGAGGTGGACATCGAGCTCGTCTGGGAGCCACCGTGGACGCCCGACTTGATGTCGGAGAGCGCAAAGCAGACCTTCGGCTGGGGCGCGTGATTCGCGCTGCGCCCGGCCGCCGGACCTTCCACAACGACGCAAGGAGATTGCCACCATGACGGTCAACCCGACCAGCACCGTCGACGTCCGCACGATCGTCCCTCGCGAGCGTCATCCTCTGATCTTCAATACGTTTCACAACCTCGCCCCCGGCGAGGCGTTCCTGCTCGTCAACGACCACGATCCCAAGCCGCTTTACTATCAGTTCCAGGCCGAGCTGGGCGAGCGCTTCGATTGGGAGTACCTGGAAAGCGGCCCCGAGGTCTGGAAGGTCCGCATCGGCAAGTTCGAACATAAATAAAGCTGCGGACCAGGTCGAAGTGAAGCTCGCTGGGGACCTCAGCCCGCCGTGGCGGGTGCCGCTGCTGCTGCTCGCCTTCGTATCGTTGTTTGTCGGCATAGGGGCGGGCCTGGCACGGCTCGGCTGGCCAATGCCCGTGGCGGACCTCGCGGCGCTGCACGGGCCGCTGATGGCGTCCGGCTTTTTCGGCACCGTGATCAGCTTGGAGCGCGCCGTAGCCTTGCGCCGGCGTTGGGCATATGCCGCACCGCTGCTGACGGGGCTCGCCGTGCTGACGTCGCTCCTCGGGGCGCCCGCAGCCGCGGCGCCGGCGCTCGCCGCCGCGGGCAGCGCGGTGATGCTTGCGGCGTCAGTGGCGATCTACCGGCGCCAGCGGGAGCTGTTTACGCTCACGCTTGGACTCGGCGCGGCATGCTGGACCGTCGGCAACCTCTTCTGGCTGGGCGGGCAGCCAATCTACGTAGTGGTGCCCTGGTGGATCGCGTTCCTGGTGCTGACCATCGCCGGGGAACGCCTGGAGCTGTAGCGCTTTCTGCCGCCGTCGCCAGTCGCGAAACGCATGTTCGCAATCCTGCTTGCCGTGCTGCTGGCTGGGGTGGCCACGTCGGCATGGCCTAGCGGCCGCCCAGCGGGCACGGCCGCGCTCGGGGTCGCACTCGCGGGCCTCGCGCTTTGGCTCATGCGCCAGGACGTGGCGCGGCGGACCGTCAAGACCAATGGCTTGCCGCGCTTTATCGCCGTCTGCCTGCTGTCCGGTTACGTCTGGCTCGCGATCGGCGGAATCGCGATCGTGCTCTCGGGCGGGCTGGGATCAGGCGGCACCGGGTACGATGCCGCTCTGCACGCAGTGCTGCTCGGGTTCGTGTTCTCGATGGTATTCGGCCATGCGCCGATCATCTTCCCGGCGGTGTTGCGGGTGGCTGTTCCTTACACTCCCTATTTCTATCTGCCGTTGGCTCTGCTGCATGCATCCCTGGTCGTGCGCCTGGCGGGCGACTGGATGGCGCTGCCACAGTGGCGCGCCTGGGGCGGGGCGTTTAACGGCATCGCCCTGCTTGCCTTCGTGCTCGGAACCATCGCCGCCGTGTTGGCCGGCGGCGTCGGGAGCCGCGCGCGTCCCCCGTTGTTCGAGGAGAAGACATGACCGACATCGCAAGGAGCCGGATCTATCCGACCGTTATCGTCCTACTGTTGTTCGTCATTGCGGCGATGGCCTACAAGTTCATCGTCGCCGGATCGACGCAAAAGGCCGAAGACGGTCGGACGGCCGTCCTGCTGGCGCCAGGGGAGCGCGCGCTCATGCTGACGGAAATGCGCGCCTTTGTTGCCGGGCTGCAAGTCATGTCGGACGCGCTCTCGCGCGACGACATGAAGGGCGTGGCCGAAGCCGCACGCAAGATGGGCACCACGGCCGCCCGCGATGTGCCGCTCTCGATGCTCGGCAAGCTGCCGCTCGGGTTCAAGACCCTCGCCTTCAGCGCACATCGCGGATTCGACAGCATCGCTGACGACGCCGCAACGATCGGAACGCCGAAGCATACCCTCGGCCAGCTATCCGACGTGCTGAAGAAATGCGCTGCGTGCCACAGCAGCTACCAGGTGAAGGGCGCGACAACCAGATAGCCAGCGTAGTTGTTGCGCCACGACTTTCGAGGTGACCATCATGACGAACGACGTCGACAAACTTCAGAAGGCGCATGCGGATTTCGCGCAGCTTCTGGGACTGTTGGAAGTGCAGATTAAATTGTTTCACGATGGAGAGCAGCCAGACTACAACCTGATGCTCGATATCTTCTACTACATGACGCACTATCCGGATCGTTTCCATCATCCGAAGGAAGATCTAGCGTTCGCCAGGCTGGCGCAGCGCGCTCCGGACACCGGGGCCAAGGTCGAAGAATTAGCGAGACTGCATCGGGTCATCGCCGAGAGCGGTGCGCGGTTCCTCGGGCAGCTTGACGCCGCGCTTGCGAGAGCGATGTTGTCGCGGGCATCGGTCGAACTCCCTGCGCTCGAATACATTACGCTCTACCGCGGTCACATGAAGATGGAGGAGCGCGAGCTGTTCCCGGTCGCGCGAGTGAAGCTGGGCGATGAGGATTGGGCTGATGTCAATGCGACCGTGGGCTCCGGCCAGGACCCGCTGTTCGGCCAGACGGTCGAGGAAAGGTATCGCGCCATCCACCACCAGATCGTGCAGGCTGCGGAGTGCGGCTGTGCGGTGGACTGACGCCTGCGGCGCTTTTGAGGAGGCTGTCCGGAGGAAGAAATTGCCACAGAACGTCGGCACCCGTACCCGAATAAACACGCTCGATCGCGCCGTCGGCACCCAGGTGCAGGCCGCACCGCGACTCGTCCCGCTTGAAGCGATAGGACATGCAACCGTTGAAGGAACACCATGCGCGCGTACGTTTATTGGCATGCCGCACCCGAGAGCATTGCGGCTGCCGACTATGAGAAGATGCTGCTTCGCTTCGGCCATGCCCTGGCCGACGCGAACAGCCCGGGGTTTCTCGGCAATGCCAGCTACGCGGTCGGCGCGACGCCGTGGCTGGGCGAGCCGGGCTACGAGGACTGGGTATGGCTGGAGGGTTCGTGGGCGCTCGACCCGTTGAACGAGCGCGCGGTATCGGGCCCGATGGAGCAACCGCACAATGCGATTGCGCAGGCGACCAAGCACGGCGGCCACGGCGCGCTTTATTATCTGGTGGCGGGGGAGCACAAAACCCCCGGCGACTCGACTGTGTTCTGGCTCTCGCGCCCGCGCGGCATCGATTGGCGTGAGGCAATGCCCGGCATTCTCAGATCGACGGGTCCCGAGGTCAGCGCCTGGCGGCGTCAAATGGTCCTCGGGCCTTCGACCGAGTTCGCGTTGATCGCCCCGCCGGGAACTTCCCGCTGCACCGTGCCGAAAGGCTGGACATCAATCGCGGTCGAGCGGCGTAGACTCAGATAGCGTGGAACCATGACGACTGGACTCAGCGAACGCTTCGGCCTCTCCTATCCGATCATGCTCGCCCCGATGGGCGGGGTATCCGGCGGCGCGCTCGCCGCAGCGGTCTCCAACGCGGGCGGGCTGGGCATGGTCGGAGGCGGCTACGGTGATTTGCAGTGGATGAAACGCGAGCTGGAGCTTGCGGTCGCTGGGACGCAACGCCCCTGGGGCGTCGGCTTGATCACCTGGAAGGCCACGCGCGAAGCGGTGGATCTCGCCCTGTCCTACGAGCCGAAGGCCTTCTTTTTCTCCTTCGGCGACGTCTCGCCCTATGTGGACGCGGTCAAGGCGCGCGGCTGCGCGCTCATCTGCCAGGTGCAGGACCTGGGCGGTGCGCGCGAAGCAAAGGCGATCGGTGCCGACTTCATTGTCGCCCAGGGCGCCGAAGCGGGCGGCCACGGGGCCGTGCGATCCACGCTGCCATTCGTGCCGGCAGTGGTCGATGCGGTCGACCCGGTTCCGGTGCTCGCGGCCGGAGGCGTCGGCGATGGTCGCGGGCTGGCCGCAGCGCTCGCGCTCGGTGCCTGCGGCGCGGTGATCGGCACGCGCTACTGCGCCACGCACGAAGCGCTCATGCATCCGTTGGCGGCACAGCGCCTGGTGGAAGCCGACGGCGACCACACTCAGCGCACCCGCGTGTTCGACATCGCGCGCGGTTACGACTGGCCACCGGCCTATACCGGCAGAGCGTTGCGCAATCGCTTCGTCGAACGCTGGCACGGGCGCGAGCAGGCCCTCGCTGCCGACACCGCCGCGTTCGAGCAATACCGCCAAGCGCAGCAGCGCGCCGATTTCGAGCAGGCGCTGGTTTGGGGTGGCGAGGTGGTGGACCTGATCACCGGCATCGAGCCCGCCGCGGCGCTCACCGAACGCATCGGCCGCGACGCCGCTGAGCGCCTGCGTCAGCTGGGCGCAGCGTGAGCGCGCCGATGACCTCCATTACCGAAATCGCGAACGACGTCTTTCGCATCTGCACCTATGTTCCCGAGGCGAACATCCAGTTCAACCAGTTCCTGGTGCGCGACGAGCAGCCGCTGCTGTTCCACACCGGGCACAAGCGGCTGTTCGCCCAGGTGCGAGGGGCGGTCGCGACGCTGATCGATCCCGCATCCCTGCGCTGGATCGGCTTCAGCCACATGGAGGCCGACGAATGCGGCGGGCTCGCCGAATGGCAGCGGCTCGCACCCGCATCCACGGCACTCTGCAGCGTCATCGGCAAACGGATCGGCGTCGACGACTTTATCGCGCTGCGCCCGGCCCGGGCGATGACCGACGGTGAGACCCTCGCCACAGGCCGTTATCGATTCCGCTTCCTGCATACGCCGCAGCTTCCGCACGGCTGGGACGCGGGGCTGCTATTCGAGGAGACGCAGGGCGTGCTGTTCTGCTCGGACCTGCTGCATCAGAACGGAGACCTCGAGGCGCTCACCGGCAACGACGTCGTCGGTCGCTTCCGCCAGACGCTGACCGATAACCGCGAAAGCCCGGTGCCCGGCTACATGCCCTACACCTCTCGCACCGGCGTCACGCTGGCGCGGCTCGCGCAACTCGAGCCGAAGGTCCTGGCAACCATGCACGGCTCGACATTCGTCGGCGACGGACAGCGCGCGCTGACCGATGCGGCCACGATGATGCGCGAAGTGCTCGGCTGATTCCCAACCCTGCAGACTACGGCAGCGCCGAGTCCTTATCGGTCAGGACAGGCGGCTGCGGCCGCTCGTTGACCACCAGCCGGAATACGTCGGGCCGCGCGTAATGGCCCACGACGTCGAAGTCGTATTTGCCGCGGACGATCTCGCCCAGCGGGCTCACGATGCAGCTGCCCCCTTCGGAAACGACCGTTTCCGGATCGTCGCCCTGGATCGCGCGGTAATCGGCCGGAAAGTCGCGCCGCCGCGTGAACTGGTTGCAGGAGAAAACGAAGCAGCGGCCTTCGAGAGCGACATGCTGCATGGTCGGGATCCAGGTTTTGCGTCCGTCGGCGGTCGGCATGAGTTTCCTGTGCTTGCCGAGATCGCGGCCATCGGGCGCGAAGAACAGCACCGTGCAATACAGCGTGCCGATCTCGCGCTCGATCACGCCGACGACAAGAGTCAGCCGGTTCTCGCGCGCCACGTGGCCGAGGAAATCGACTGCGGGGCCCGGCACGTCCACGGCCGAGTCGAAATAGCGCCGGAAGTCCTCGCAACCCTCGCGCGAGCGCATGCCGACGCGGGCGTCGAAAAGGAGGCTCTTGGGATAGGCGGAAACGAATGCCTCCGGGAAAACCGCCAGACGCGCCCCGCGGCGCGCCGTTTCCGCCGGAAGGTCGCGCAGCTTTTCCAGCGTGCGTTCCCGCTCGAACGCGACCGGCGCCGCCTGCACCGCCGCTGCTGTGAATGTCTCTGTCATGGCTAGACCTTGCTCCGAAACCCGGGTGGTCGAGAATAGTGCACCCCCAGCGGGGAAAGAAGGCGGCGGGATCAACATTTTCACGCGTCGCTGGTCGCGGTGCCCGGCGCGATGGACGACATGTTTGCGCACACCGTGGGTGCGGTAAGGACAACCGGTGCCGAAGCGGTAGTCTCGATTTTCCACCAGTGCTACCGCGAGTTCTGCGGACTCGAAGCCCGCGGCGCCACGCAGGTCTGCAACTATATCCAGCTGCTGGCGCGCTCGATGGGCTTCGCCTACGAGGACGAGTACAAGACCTGGAAGAAGGCCGGCGCCGGCGCGGCGGCACTGATCGGCGAGGAACGCCTCGCCAGGGTCGGCGTGCAGTTCTTCGAGCGCGCGCTGCTGCCCGAACTCAAGAAACGCCCGACCCTCCCCGGCCAATAAAAGGCATTACGCGAATGACCACGCCTGTCCCACCGAAGCCTGTCAAACCGATCGGCGCCTACTCGCCGATCCGCATCATCCCCATTGGCACGACCAAGCTGGTGTTCATTTCCGGTCTGACCTCGGGCGGCGAAGCGCCCTACGACATGGCGGGCCAGGCCGAGATCATCTT
>DAHVFK010000164.1 GCA_027317055.1 Betaproteobacteria bacterium
ACGCACTGATCCTGGCCGGCGGACGCGGCACGCGGCTGCAAGCGCTCACCGACTGGCGCGCCAAGCCGGCGGTTCCGTTCGGCGGTAAGTTCCGCATCATCGATTTCACGCTCTCCAACTGCGTCAACTCCGGCGTGCGCCGAATCGGCGTCGCCACGCAATACAAGGCGCAGAGCCTTATCCGCCACCTGCAGCGCGGCTGGAGCTTCCTCGACGGCCGCATCCGCGAATCGATCGACATCCTGCCGGCCCAGCAGCAGGTCGCCGAACGCTGGTACGGGGGCACGGCGGACGCGGTCTACCAGAACCTCGACATCCTGCGCTCGGACGGCTGCGCCTACGTGCTGGTGCTCTCGGGCGACCATGTCTACAAGATGGACTACGGCAAGCTGCTTGCGCAGCACGCCTCGAGCGGCGCCGACATGACCGCCGCCTGTGCCGAGGTGCCGCTGCGCGAATCGAAGAGCTTCGGCGTGATGAGCATCGACGCGGACGGCCGCGTGGTCAGCTTCGTCGAAAAGCCCGAGCGCACGGATCCCATGCCGGGCTCGACCGACCACTTCCTCGCCAACATGGGCGTGTACGTGTTCAACGCCGCATTCCTGTTCGAGCAGGTCTCGCGCGACGCCGACGAGAAGAAGTCGAGCCACGACTTCGGCAAGGACGTCATTCCGTACGTGCTGCCGCGCTACCGCGTCCACGCTCACCGCTTCGCCGACAGCTGCGTCGGCATGAGCGGCGACACGCCGTACTGGCGCGACGTGGGCACGCTCGACGCCTACTACGAGGCCAACATGGAGCTGCTCAGGGTCACGCCGGAGCTCAACATGTACGACACCGAATGGCCGATCTGGACCTACCAGGAGCAGCTTCCGCCGGCGAAGTTCGTTTTCGACCAGGAAGCGCGGCGCGGGACCGCGGTGGACTCGATGGTGTCCGGAGGCTGCATCATCAGCGGCGCCACCGTGCGCCGCTCGCTGCTGTTCTCCAACGTGCGGGTCGAGATCAACGCGCGGGTCGAGGACTCGGTCGTGCTGCCGGATGTCGAGATCGCGCCCAACGCGGTGGTCAAGCGCGCGATCCTGGACCGCGGCTGCCGCATCGCCGAAGGAATGGTGATCGGGCTCGACCACGATGAGGACCGCAAGCGCTTCAGCGTGACCGAGCACGGTATTGCGGTCGTCACCCCGGACATGCTCGGCCAGAAGGTGAACCACGTGCGCTGAGCGCGTCCCGCTCACGGTGGTAAAATCGCCGCCACCTTGCGCGGCACCCCGTATCGCCTGGACGTCCGGCCCCAACTGCCGCAGCGCCTGCAGCGGCTGGAAGAGCTGGCGAACAACCTGTGGTACAGCTGGGACCGGCCCACGCGTACCCTGTTCGCGCGCCTCGACCGCTCGCTGTGGCAGCTCATCGGCCACAGCCCGAAGGCCTTCCTGCGCAACGTCGACCAGCAGCGCCTGGACGAGGCCGGCGAAGACCCGGCGTTCCTCAACAGCTTCCACAACGTCCTATCGGAATACGACAGCTACCACGAGGCGCCGATCAAGGGCAATCACACCGCCCATCTGGAACGCGACGACGTAGTGGCCTACTTCTGTGCCGAGTTCGGGCTGCACGAGAGCCTGCCGATCTATTCCGGCGGGCTGGGCATCCTGGCCGGCGACCATACCAAGACCGCGAGCGACCTCAGGCTGCCGTTCGTCGGCGTCGGCCTGCTCTACCGCCAGGGCTATTTCCAGCAAACGATAGACGGCGAGGGCCGCCAGCACGCGATCAACGCCGACACCGAATTCGACCTGCTGCCGGTCGAACCGGCATTGCGCAACGACGGCAGCGAGCTGCACATCCCGATCGATCTCCCCGGGCGCCGGGTCCAGCTCAAGGTCTGGCGCGCGCGGGTCGGCCACGTCTCGCTCTGCCTGCTGGATACCGACCTGCCCGAGAATGCCCCGGACGACCGCGGCATCGCTCATCAGCTTTACATCGGCAACCTCGAGACCCGGCTCGAGCAGGAGCTGATGCTCGGCGTGGGCGGCGCGCGCGCCCTGGCCGCGCTCGGCGTGAAGCCCGACGTCTGGCACCTGAACGAGGGCCACCCGGCATTCGTCGCCTACGAACGCATGCGCGTGCTGATGATCGGCGGGCTCGATTTCGACTCGGCGCTGGAGGCGATCGCCGCCAACACGGTCTTCACCACGCACACACCGGTCGCGGCCGGCCACGATCACTTTCCGGAAGCGCTGGTGCGCAGGTACCTCGAGACCGCGTGCCCGGAGCTCAACGGCGACATGGACGCCGCCATCGCGCTCGGACACTCGCCCTCGACGCACGACTTCAACATGACGGCGCTCGCGGTCCGGACCTCGCGCCACCAGAACGGCGTGTCGCGCATCCACGGCCGCGTCTCCGCCAAGATCTGCTCCGAGCTTTGGCCGCAGATCGACCCGGACGAGAACCCGCTGCAGCACATCACCAACGGCGTGCACGTGCCGACCTTCCTGTCCGAAGCCTGGCACCGCGCGTTCGACGACCACCTCGGACCGGGCTGGAGCCAGCGGCTTCAAGGCCACGAATGCTGGCAGGGCGTGCACGCCATCCCCGACGCGCAGTTCTGGAACGTGCACCAGCACCTCAAGTCGGAGCTGCTGCACCTGGTATGCCATCGCATCCGCACTCAGCACGCTCGCAACCAGGGCTCGGAAGCGCACCTGGACCGCATGCTCAAGTTCGCCGACCCGGCCAACCCGACCGTGCTGACCATCGGCTTCGCGCGCCGTTTCGCGACTTACAAGCGCGCCACGCTGCTGTTCAACCGGCTCGATTGGCTACGCGAGATCGTGAGCGATGCGAAGCGCCCGGTGGTGTTCGTGTTCGCCGGCAAGGCGCATCCCGCCGATCAGCCGGGTCAGGAGCTGATCCGCCGCATCGCCGAGGTGGCGCGGATGCCGGAGTTCGAATCCAGGATCCTGCTGCTCGAGGGCTATGACCTTCGCCTTGCGCGGCGCCTGGTGTCGGGCGTCGACGTCTGGCTCAACAATCCCGTCTACCCGCTCGAGGCCTGCGGCACCTCGGGCATCAAGGCCGGCATCAACGGCGTGCCCAACCTCTCGGTGCTCGACGGCTGGTGGGGCGAGGGCTATAACGGCAAGAACGGCTGGGCGATCAAGCCGGCCTCGGACTCCCTCGACGCCGCGCGGCGTGACGAGGAAGAGGCGCGCACGCTGTACGAGCTGCTGCAGGACCAGGTGATCCCCCTCTACTACGCCACCACGCCGGCGGGCTATTCGCCCGGCTGGGTCGCGCTGGCCAAGGAATCGATCGCCTCGCTGGTGCCGCGCTTTTCCTCGATTCGCATGCTGAGCGAGTACGTCGAGGACGTCTACCGGCCGGCTATTCGCCAGTGGCGCCGCTACGCCGAGCAGGATTTCGTCGCCGCGCGGCACCTTGCGGTATGGAAGGCGAAGCTGCGCGCCGCCTGGGGTGGAGTGAGCCTGCGCCGGGTGGACGATCCGACGCGGCGCATCGACTACGGCGGCAAGCTGCAGATCGAAGTCGCGGTGCGGCTGAACGGGCTCGCACCGGACGACGTCGCGCTCGAAGTGCTGCTCGGGCGTCCCGGCAACGAGCGCGCCTCGCAGAGTGCAAGGCGCGAGCGCCTGGTCTACCAGCATCCGCTGCCCGAGACCGGCGAGCACCTGTACGCGCTCGAATACGCGCCGCCGATCGCGGGCCGCATCGAGTATCGCGTGCGCGCCTACCCCGCCAACGAGCTGCTCACGCACCCCTTCGAGACGGGAATGATGGTGTGGCTGTAGGCGCCGCGTTGCGGGTGCTTTACGTCACGCCCGAGCTCGCGCCGTGGGTCAAGACCGGCGGGCTGGGAGAAGTGGCGCAGGGCCTGCCGCCGGCGCTCGCCGCCGCGGGTGCGCAGGTGCGCCTGCTGGTGCCGGCCTACCCGGCGCTGCGCGCCGCTTTCCCGCAGGCGCGCGTACTGGCGGAGGTCCCCGCCCCGGGCGGCGCGCTGCCGCCGGCGCGCCTGCTCGAGGCGCCGGGCGCGCCGCCGCTCTGGCTGCTCGACTGCCCGCCGCTGTTCGAGCGCGCGGGCAATCCCTACCAGACGCCGCAGCGCAACGACTGGCCGGACAACCATCTGCGCTACGGGCTGCTCTCGCGCGTCGCCGCGCTGCTCGCCGGCGACGCCTCGCCGCTCGACTGGCGGCCGGATGTCGTGCATTGCAACGACTGGCAGAGCGGGCTGACCCCCGCCTACCTCGCGCACGCGCCCGGCGCGCGCGCGGCGACGGTGATGACGATCCACAACCTCGCCTACCAGGGCCTGTTTCCGCGCGGCGCGCTCGAGCCGCTCGCGCTGCCCGCCCCGGCTTTCGTGCCGGACGGGCTCGAGTTCTACGGCCAGCTCTCCTTTCTCAAGGCGGGGCTGCGCTACGCCGACCTGGTCACGACGGTGAGCCCGGGCTACGCGCGCGAAATCCAGACCTCCGAGCTGGGCTTCGGCCTGGACGGGCTGCTGCGAGCGCGTGCGGCCGACCTGGTCGGCATCCTGAACGGCATCGACACCGAGCTGTGGGACCCGGCGCGCGACCCGCTGATCGCGCAGCGCTACGACGCCGACGGGCTCGAGCGCAAGGCGCCCAACAAGGCCGCGCTGCAGCGCGCCTTCGGCCTGCCGGAAACGGCGGGCGCGCCGCTGCTCGGCATGACGGGCCGCCTGGTGCCGCAGAAGGGCGCAGACCTGGTGCTCGCGACCGCCGACGACCTGGTGCGGGCCGGCGCGCAGCTGACCGTCCTCGGCACCGGCGAGCGCGAGATCGAAAGCGGGCTGGTCGCGCTCGCGGCGCGCCACCCGCGCCACGTCGCGGTGCGCATTGCCTTCGACGAGCCGCTTGCGCACCTGATCGAGGCCGGCGCGGACATGTTCCTCATGCCCTCGCGTTTCGAGCCCTGCGGGCTGAATCAGCTCTACAGCATGCGCTACGGAACGCCGCCCGTAGTGCGGCGCACCGGAGGGCTGGCCGACTCGGTGAGCGAGCGCACCGGGTTCCTGTTCGACGAGCCTACGCCGCAGGCGCTGCGCGCCGTGCTCGTGCGCGCGCTCGAGGCCTGGCGCAAGCCGGGCGCCTGGCGCACGCTGCAGCAAAACGGCATGCGGCGCGACTACGGCTGGGGCGCCTCCGCCCGTGCCTACCTCGAGGCCTACCGCCGCGCCGCTGCCGCCCTGCGCGCCCGCACGTAGCGCGTCGCGAGCAGCGCGTCCCACAGCGGCGTGGTCACGCCGAAGTTGCGCTCGGGATGGTGATGATGAATGTGATGGCGCGCGGCCCAGCGCCGCAACCGGGGATTGCGGAAGCGCCTGTGATGGATCATGAAGTGGGCCACGCCGTACGCCACGTAGCCGAACGCAATCCCGCTCGCGAGCAGCCACACGTCTGGCGCGGGCGCGAGCAGCGCGCACAGCGCGACGACGCAGGAAAGCACCAGCGCGGGCAGGAAGAACGGCAGCGAATCGTAGCCGCGCGGATCCGCGTGATGCGAGGCGTGCCCGCGCGCCATGGGCTGCAGCGGGCCGTGAAACACCCAGCGGTGAAAGACGTATTCCATGAAGCTGAACAGAAACAGCCCCAGCAGCACCAGCAAGACGGCGCCCAGCGGCGCAACGTGGTGCCGCAGCCCCGCGCTCAGGAGCGCGCCCCCCAGCAGGGTATCGAGCACCGATTCGAGCCAGTAGTTGACGCGGGTGCGCGACAGTCTCACCAGCACGTCAAGCACCGCAGCCGAAGGCATGATCCTGACCGTATTTCCGCCCTGAGTGTTGTTGTTCGCTTCCACTATTCGACGCCCGATCGGGCCGAACGTTCACGCCTCACCCCGAGAAGCCTTCTCAACTCGGCCAGCGGTCGGCAATTTAGCACGTCCTTCGTCTCCAGCCAGCCGCGCCGTGCCTTGCCGAGATGCGCCTGCACCGCCTCGAGCAGGTCGGCGATCACGTCGAACACGCGCGCGATGTCGGCGTTGTGAACGCTCATGTGCGGATTATTGCGCACTATCGCCTGCGTACGACATCCGATCCGGCACGGTCGTCATCGCGCTGTCGGTTCGGCCGGCACTTTCGGCGCAGCGCCGCTAGCGGAGCAGCGAACCGGCGCGCAACAGCGCACCACGCAAGCGGTACACTTCGGGCTCACCTCCGGAGGACCGCCATGGATCTGAGCGACAAGCTGTTGCGGCTCAAGCCCGAGGGCATGAGCGGCGAGGAATGGCAAACCCGCCTCGAGCTGGCGGCCCTGTACCGCGCGTTCGACTGGCTCGGCTGGACCGAACTCATCTTCAATCACATCACCGCCCGTGTGCCGGGTTCGGGCCACCACTACCTGATCAATCCCTACGGCCTGTGGTACAGCGAAGTCACCGCGACCAATCTGGTCAAGGTCGACGCCGAGGGCGACACCCTCGACGGCACGAAAGCACCGGTCAACAAGGCCGGGTTCATCATCCACAGCGCGATCCACGCGGCGCGCGAGGACGCGCACTGCATCATCCATACCCATACCACCGCCGGCAGCGCGGTGGCCTGCAAGAAGGACGGCCTGCGCTTCGAAAACTTCTACAGCGCGCTGCTCTACGGTCAGGTCGCCTACCACGACTTCGAAGGCGTCACCACTGACGCCGCCGAGCAGCCGCGACTGGTGAAGAGCCTGGGCGAGAAGCCGATCCTGATCCTGCGCAACCACGGCCTGCTGGTCGCCTGCCCGAGCATTTCCCTGGCGTTCCGCACCTACTGGGCGTTGCAGCGCGCCTGCGAGATACAGGCCGCCGCCGACGCCATGCAGGGCGAGAACCTGCCGGTCGCCCGGGCGGTGCTCGAAGCCAACCCGGCGCGCAACGCGGCGGTCGTCGAAGGGCCGCGCCCCGGCGGGCTCGAGTTCGACGCCCTGCTGCGTCGTGCCGGCATCCGCTACCAAGATCTCGTCTGACTCAACCGAAGGAGAAAGCATGGACAAACGCCCCCACAAGGAACGCTTCGAAGCAGGCTTGAAAACAAGACGCGAAGTGCTCGGCGCGCAGTACGTGGACAAGGCGATGGCCGCAAGCGACGACTTCAGCGCGCCGTTCGTCGAGCTGCTCAACACCTACTGCTGGAACGACGTCTGGAATCGCCCCGGCCTGGACCGCAAGACGCGCTCGATGCTCAACCTGGCGATGCTCTCGGCGCTGGGCAAGGAGCACGAGCTCAAGCTGCACCTGAACGGCGCGCTCAACAACGGCCTCACCAAGGAGCAGATCCGCGAGGTGCTGCTGCAAGTCGCGATCTAC
>DAHVFK010000165.1 GCA_027317055.1 Betaproteobacteria bacterium
CTGGCTCCAATATGCCGATCATCGACTGGCTCCATTACGCCGATCCGGCGCTGGCTCCAATATGCCGATCATCGGCTGGCTCCTTTATGCCGATCACGAAGTGGCTCCAATATGCCGGTCGGTGACAGTTGTGCTGGCGCTTGCCGACGATGTCATGTTCCTGCGGCCACAGACCGTCTTATCAGCTCAACCGGAACCCGATGCGGTCGTAGACGACCCTCGGCCGGGCGATCAAGCGCCGTCCGCCGGGACGCCCATAGCTGCGCTGCTTGATGGCGTTCCGCTGCAGGCGCACGAACGCCTCGCCGGGAGGCTCATGCTTGACGATCCGGACGACTTGCAAGCCGGCGCGCTCGTCAACCGCCGCTTCCACGGCACCGCGATGGCCTCACTGATCCTGCACGGCGATCTAAACGCACCAGAGCCACCGCTGACCAGACCCCTCTATGTGCGGCCGGTGATGCTTGCGCCCGTCGAGTCCGCATACGAGCATACGCCCCGTGATCGCCTGCTCATCGACACACTCTATCGCGCAATCGTCCGCATCAAGGGCACGGCCGTGGAGCCTGGCGTGGCGCCAACCGTGTTCCTGGTGAACGTATCTCTCGGCGACCCCAATCGGCCCTTCGCCAACTTGGTGAGCCCTCTCGCTCGCCTGCTCGACTACCTCGCGGTGAAATACAACATCACGTTCCTAGTCAGCGCCGGTAACATCAGGAATGAATTGGCGTTGCCGGACTTCAGCCAGTGGGGCGAGTTCGAGGCGGCGTCGCCTGAAGCGCGGGAGCGCGCCGTACTGACGGCGTTATTCGCCGCAAAGCACGAGCGCTCCCTCCTTTCGCCTGCGGAAGCCGTCAATGTGCTCACAATCGGCGCCCAGCACAGCGACAATGTTGCGAACCGGGTCGGAGCTCGCACGGCGGTGGACCCGTTCGACGATCCCGCGCTGCCTAATACGAGCTGCGCGATCGGCCTGGGATACCGGCGCGCCGTCAAGCCCGACTTGTTTCTGCCAGCGGGGTGTGAACACGTTCGGATGGCCGCTGGCGGAGCTGGTGTCCGCATCAGATTCGGCTCGCCCCAGCGGATGTATGGACTGGACGCGGCCGCTCCTGACTCGGCTAACCAGGGGCGCCTTAACCGGACGGCGTACTCGGACGGCACAAGCGCCGCAACTGCGCTTGCAACGCGCGCGGCACACCGAATCTTCGATTCGCTAATGGATCGCGACGGGGGCTCACTCCTCGCCGACATTCCGCTTGAGTATTATGCCGTCGTCGTCAAAACACTACTCGTGCACAGCGCACGATGGAACGAGAAAGGAGACCTGATCAAGGAACTCTGCGGCCCGAACGAGCCGGCGCGGTGGGCCGAGCGCACAGCCAATGCGACCCGCTTTCTTGGCTTCGGTGTCCCCGATATTGGACGCATTCTCGACTGCGCCGAGAACCAGGCGACGCTCGTCGGCTATGGAGCGCTGCAGCCGGACCACGCCCACAACTACCGGATTCCCCTCCCACCCTCACTGGAGGGCGTTACCGTTCCACGCGAAGTGGCGATTACGGTGACGTGGTTCACTCCTGTCCATCCCGGCCACCAGAGTTACCGCACCGTGAGACTGGAGGCCGACGCTGTCCAAGCAATGGAGGCGATCGGCGTTGGGCGTTTCAAGGACCAGCCGACCGACCACTCGATCAAGAAGGGCACGGTGTTTCACGAAAGACTATTCGGCGAAAGAGCCGTGCCGTTCATTGATGACGGCCATCTCTCTGTCCGGGTGTGGTGCAAAGATGACGCGGGCAACAGCGGAAACGCCGTCCGTTATGCGATCGCCGTCACGATCGAGGCAGGTATGCCGCTGCGCATCTACGAGGAAGTCCGCGAGCGGCTGCGCGTCCGCCCGCAGGCGCCCGCGTGAGATACCCGTCATATATGGTGGGCCGCTGACCCGCAAGTAGGCGCGAAGTATGGGTTCCTTGCTCGGCCATTCGCTTCAACTGCTTGTCAATGGGTATGCCGCCCAAGCGGGCAACTGGGCGTGACGTTGGATTTCCGGTCGAATCTAAGGGCCGGTTCCTTGACCGTCAAAGGTCGCGGCGCTTTGCTCAGCCCTTCCGATCAGTGTCCGCTCTTGGCCGCTTTGGGATTCGGCGGTTAGCGACCCAAACTCTTCGTTGCAAAGCTAGATAGCGTCCCCTTCGCTGACCTATATGTAACCGAGGGCCGCATCGGCGCGGACGAACCGGATGACTTGGACCAATTCTTATTCGTCGCCTGGTCCTTCGTTATACCAATCCGGGTCCATGTCGCCTGCGTCAATCCAAAAGAGGTCGTAAGCTACTTTGACGTCTACATCCCATCTGTCCGGACCGTCTCGCATGAGGTTGCCGTGGAGTGTCAAGAAGACTGACACTGTCACGTCCTCAGTTACGGTAGTCGAACCCGTTCCCATAGACATTTCATCATTGTCAATAGAATCGTAGTGCGAGAAGTCTGCTGAGAGCTCGAATCTGCAATTCAAGTCGCACTCCACCTCCACAACGCAGATATTGTCTTTTTCGTCCTTTAACCAGACTCTTTGATCTTCCAAATTAGGACGAAACTCTAAGACTTCTATGTCATCTACTTGTGCATCGACTGAAAAGCCAGCTTCCGAGTGAGCGTCAATTGCCCAACTGAGATTGGGCATTTGGTCCTTTATGCCCCGCTGGAACTCTCTAGCTAGCCCCGATTTCGGTGAACTCAAGGCTGAAGCGACCTTCTCTTTAATCTTGTTCGCTGCATCGCTCTGACTGGTATAAAGCGAAGCTAGTTCCTGGAGCGTCTTGACGCAATATAAGCTCTTTGATTGATCGGCATAGTCACTCCACGCTTTATCGTCGGACACCAAAATGAACTTCGTGCCTTGTTTTTCCGCGAGACGATCGAGCGTTATCAGTGCGGCTGCATCAGGGAATTCGTGCTTCTTATCTTTTACATTCTCGAAAGGCGGCAGTGACGAGAAGTAGCGGTGAAAGATTTCTTTGAGGAGCTGTTCACCCTCCATAGGAACAAACTCGCCATCGCAATTACGTACGTATTCCTTTAGGCATTGTTCATGCGATGCCTTACCGAACTCTTCGGGCTCGGCAGCCGTAGCTGCCTCCTCTAAAGCGGACACATCAATGGCGGCCAGCCTATCGACATTCTTAACCGCCGCCTTTAGCGAATCGAACGCCTGCTTCGTGTTCCTCTGCATATGAGACACGACTTCATTGGCGACGACATCGCTGACATACAGCTTCATCCAAGAAGGAAGCTGCCGTGGGAGCAGGGCCAATTCAGCTTCTTCGAAGTGGAACCCATGCTTTTGGAATGCCTGTGTATCCAAGGAGAAGCCCCGCACTTCCTGCGACATTAATTGCTTCGCCGAAGGCAAGCCTTTAGGCATGGAACGTCACTCCCATGGATCGGAATGGCGAGACAGGGTCTAGATCTAGATCGTCGAACGTCGCAGAATCAACTGTAAGGGATTCCGTTTCGCCGTCGCGCCCGAGGCTCATGCCGTCCGGCACCTGTGCCGCCCAACGTTGATTCTAAGCCAGGTCAGAAATTCTCGATATCGAGGCCCTCCTTCTGAGCTCGATCGAGCGCCTTCCAAAGTATATCGGCAGACTTGCACGCTTTTCCATCATCGTCCGCACGATGTTTCCTTTTGTCTCGTTACCCAGACGCTTCTTAAGAGACTTCGCATCAGGTTCATCCGGCCGTCCGCTATACATGAGCGCCTTCAATCTCTTCAGCAGTTCCATATCGACCGAATTCAAGAAATCCCTTAGCGCTTCTATGCCCAAGTTCTGATCCTTGAAGTATGCGATCGCATCTTCGGCGCTTAGGTCGATGCCAAAGTCGTCGTCGATACCAAATGCCTTCCTCTTCGATTCATCCATGTTGTTCGCTGCCAAAGCGAGCACTTGAACGATACGAATTGCTTCGCGTACCAGCACGTCAGCTCCAAGTTGTTGTGGTTAAGGACGTAATTACCCCAATTGCGTGCGCTTCCGCCTTCAGTCAAGAACAGTCCCTAAAAGTCGTAGCTTCTCGCTTACGTCCGCTTTTGGCCGGAAGTGGTCAGAACGTCTCCGAAGTAATCTCTGACAGCGGTCGGCAGCGTCCCTCGTTGGCTTTGCCCCACAGGCACACAGCGGAACCACGCGACAACGCGACAGCCGAGTAAGCATGCGCTCGCGAGGTGAGGCTGTGGGGCCGTAGGGACGTCGCACGGTCGCGCTGTTGGGCCGTTGCGCGATCGTACTGGCGGCCTGGCAGACTCTTGTGCGCCCCAGGCGTCTTGCAGGCTTCTCTACAAGCGGCCCTGATTTCGCCTGTGGATAGGCCCAGGTGTAATCAGGCGCTTTCAAGCGCACCCGAATAGCGCCGACTATGCTTCGAACAGATCGCGTTCGGAGATCTTAAGACCTGCCGCAAGAGTCTCTATGGCGTCAAGGGAAGGATTGGCGCGTCCCCGCTCGATCCGGCTCATATAGGAGCGGGCAAATCCACAGCGATCCGCGAAAGCCTCCTGGGACATACCGGCGGCCCGCCTGAGAGTGGCAACTCGTTGTCCGAATCGTTTTCGAAGCCGTACGCGCACGCTCCGGAATGTCGGCTTATGTATACTTTAGTGCCACGCACTAATCGTGACATCTCCATGCGAGGGATCGAATGGGCAAACTTGACGCGGTGTCGGCCTTGGGGACAGTCGGCGCAAGGGATCCACTTAAGGTGACCCTTCATAGCAAGGTCAACAACTGGATCGCGCTGCTATTCCTGATCGTCGTATTCAACGTATTTTCAAGCTTGGCATCAAAGCTGGTCGCGTTGGTGCCATGGATGCAAGGGCTCGATATCGGCCCTGCCGCCTACGCGCTGCTGCGTGCAGCTATCGGCGTGACCGCGGCTGCAGTCGCGACGTTCATACTCGGAAACCTGCTTGCGGAGCAAATTCCACTGCGCCCACCGTTGTCATCGCTTCTAATGTCGGGGAAACTTCCGGAAATAGCACGTCGACGCCGCATCGTTGCTACTGTCGCGCTGTTGATTTTGATGCCGGTTGTGCAAACGGTTGGTCTAGCTCTAGATGCCTTCGTCCCGCTCCCTAGTTCGTCCTCGGCCGTGCCGGCGAAAGAAGAGCTAGGTAGAGATCTCTTTGCGCCGTCATCTCAAGTTGATGTTCACGGCACCTTCGTATTCAGCAGACAATTGGCGGACGCCAAATCAGGCAACATCGTCTCGCAGCGCATGGTGGGCGTTCGCTATCTTCGCGGGAATGGTGTTCAACAAGATTTCGGCCAAGCGTTTTACTGGCTAAATCAGGCTGCCCAACGATCCGACGTTGTTGCAATGTCGGCGTTGGCGGAGATGTACCACGACGGCGAGGGTATCCCGAGGAACGACAGCTACGCCCTACAGTTGTTCATCCGCGCGGCTCAGCAAGGCAGCGTCGTCGCGCAGATCAATCTTGCCGATATGCTGGCGGCCGGCGAAGGCGGCCCACCGGATGTTGTCTCCGCTTACGCTTGGTATAGCATCGCGAGCACGGCGGCCGGGACACGGTATCCGCAAGTTGCCCACCTCGCCAGTGAGCGCATCGATGCCCTAGCCCTTCTTATGGCACGACCGCAGATCGCCGAAGCGCAACGCCAAGCGGCAGTCTGGTGGGCGAGCCACCGCTAGCGTGGAGGAATCCAGAATCGCCGATACGGGTCACCGCCTGTCCAGCGCCGACGTCTTTGAAATCCGCACGCGTGCAGCGCAACGCCCAGGCGGCCGGGCGAGACCCGGAACAGTTGTCGCAGTTCCTCGAGCGCGTAGGCTTCCTTGCGCTGGGCGGGCGGCAGCGCTTCCCACCAACGCCGAACCTGCTCGGCTAGGGGTTGTGGCCGACGCGCCTGTGCGGCAGCCTGGTACTCGGCTGCCTGCTTGCGAAGCGAGTCCATGTACCCCGAAACGATGACGTCAGGACGCATATCTGTGGCCTTGTGATGTTGTGGTGGTGAATCTCTTACCCGCAGCGGGAAGCCCTCGATGGGCTTCCCTGCTATATAGGGGACCCCATCGACCCATCGAGCGTCAAAGGTCCCTACAAATCAATAGGTTAGGCGAGATGGATCATCTCATCGCCCATCGGGCTTAACCGCTTGAATTTGTAGCCCTTTCAGGTCGATGGCCCTGGCTATCGGTCGGTATCGAGCTATCGGGCCATCGATCGCCCAGAGCCGAGATAACTGTCCGTGCCTTGTCGGTAAGCCGAAGGGGCCTCCCGCTTGAGCTCGCTTTCTCAAGATACCCCTGCGCCACGGCGCGATTTAGCACTCCGCGCAGCTTGACCTTTCCAATCCTGAATTCGTTATCCAGCCCGCCATACCGGTTCTCAAATTGCGTAGCGGAAATCGGTTCCGGCTCCTTGGCAATTTGCGCGACAACTCTTAGAACGAGCTCGTCCCCTTGTTTCGCGGCTGATCTTGCAAGATCGGCCTTACGGAGATACCCGCGTTCCCCGCGGCGCAAGTAGACCGGCGGCTGTGGCGGCCCGTAGTTGTTCTTTGTGACGTGGGCAGAAAGGTAGAGGCGACGATCTTCCTCAGAGACACCCAGCTTTTCGGCCTCTTTAAGCGTGAGTGTGGCGAGGTTCATCTGCCACCGGACGCCATCAGTGAAGGCGCTTGATCCTCGAGACGATGTTTGCGACGGCTCTTCGCCCTTCATACTGCTCTTATTGGTGTGATGCGCCACAAGCACAGTTGCTCCGGTTTGCTTGCTTACAATTTCGAGGGCCTCTACAAACCGCGTCATGTCCTCAGCGGAGTTTTCCTCGCCGCCTCTAAACCGCGCAGCAGGGTCGACGATAATGAGCTTCAGATCGGGAATCTGGCGTGCGACCTCAATTAATCGCCATGGATAATCCGTTAGCGTGACCTGGCGGTGTCCTGGATTAACCGCCGCGGTCATGAGATTGCTTTCGCTGACCATCGACTTCACATAGAGACGCTCTTTCATTTTCTCGAGGATGCCTGCCCCGGCCATTTTCACGAGCTCATCGGAGATGACATGCATGCGGCGATGAATTTCCTCGAGGTCATCTTCCGCAAAGAGGATGAGAACACCGCCCGGTTCGCCGATTGCCCAAGCGCCGCCTGCGAGTGGCGAACCCGTGGCAACGCTTGCTCCTAGCTGCAACATGAACTGGGATTTGCCCGTGCCTCCGGGAGCGATGAGCGTAGCTACTTTACCAATCGGCAGGCAGCCGTTCAGCAACCAACAACGTTTCGGAGGGTCCTCGCTGAT
>DAHVFK010000166.1 GCA_027317055.1 Betaproteobacteria bacterium
CCGGATCGGCGATTGGATGGAGCGTCTGAGCGCAGAAGGCGTGCGCGGCGCCGATCTCGTCTTCGCCTGCATCGGCCCCGCAATGGAAGTCTATAGCCGCTACTCCAAAGTCGAAGACGCCGAGGGCCGTGAAATTCCGCTCGGCGGCGATCCGGAAGCATCCGAACCTCACAAGCGCGGATTTCTCGCCTACGTATGGGAAATCGTCGGCCGGACTGCTCTCGGGCAGGTTCTCGGCACGGCCGAAGCGTGCGCCCGCAACGGTGCCGCCGGAGCGCTCGAAGAAGACGCCCGGCTGACCGCGCTCTTTCTGTGGACCCTCCAATCCACAAGTGGCACAGGCTTCCAGCCTGTGAGTGAAGAGGACGACGAAGAAGACACCGGCAGGAATGCCGGTGCCACCAAGAAGGGCCTGAGCCTCATCTACGATGTGGTCCGCCGCTTTTCCCAGCCGCTCGGAATCCATCTGGAAAACTGGAACGACCGGATCATCTCGACGGAAAAGGGCATCGTCCGCCTGCTCCCAATCACCGAGCGCGCCGAGCATCTGCTTGGCGAGGACGGCGCGACCGGCGTCGCGGATGTTATCGAGCGCACCCGCGGCGGCCCGATCCAGTATTCCCTGCTCGGTAGTGGCACAGGCTTTCAGCCTGTGAGAGCAAAAGTCAGAAACACCGGCAGGAATGCCGGTGCCACTAATGCCAAATCATCTGACGAAGCGCCGACGATGCAGCCCGGCACGACCACGCTCGATCGCGTGCATATCGCGATGCTGCTTCAATCGGCCGGCAAGTCGAACGCGCTACGCACGATGCTCAAAGCCGAGACCGATCGCGCCCCCGACTTTCTCCGCCTCGCCAACGCCCTCTCCGCCCTCTATCCCAAGGACAGCGAGGAAAAGCGCCTCCTCGATGCTATGCTTCTGGCAATGCCGAAGTGAGCGAGATGGCTCGTCCGACGAGTGGCGATGTGGCGAACTTCGATGTCGCGAAAATTTGCATGAACGGGCATGTGGCTAACGCCTACACAAAACTAAGGCCCGACTCTGGAGGAGCGTTCTGCGGGGCGTGTGGAGAAAAGACGATCACGGCTTGCCCTAACTGCGACGAGTCCATCCGCGGTCCATACATTGGACCACCGACATTCGTTTCGGATTATGAGCGGCCAGATTCGCTCTCGATTTTCGAATCGCCGGAATCGCATCCTCCAGCAATAGACCATAGCTTTAACCCACCGCTCTTCTGCATAAATTGCGGTTCTCCCTATCCTTGGACCCAGCGAAAGCTACAAGAAGCGAGAGAGTTGATTAGGCAAGCGGAGGCGTTAACTGCTGACGAGAAGCTCGCACTCGAAGCGGACGTGAATGACCTCACTCGCGATGCGCCTCGCACTCTGACGGCGGCGATACGCATCAGAGCCGTCTTGGCAAGGGTTCCCGGCGTAGTAGGCTCCGCACTTCGGGACATCATAGTCGAAGTGGCAAGCGAAGCGGCGAAGAAGATCATCCTCGGACCTTGACGGTCGCTCGTCACTTATGTCACTTGCGGCGTTTATGGCGTTTGATTATGATGAATCCGTCAGTGAAGGAGATCGACCCAATGATCCAAACCGCACGGACTCCTCTCTCCCGGAAGCCACTAGTTCCGACGCCGGAGGAAACGGAGCAGTCCAGACAAATCCTGGAGGCAGCCTGCGGCAGGCGCGTAACGGAGCTGGCTCTACGGATCAAAGATCAGTCCGGCACCTCTAGAACCGTAGCCCTGCCCGCCCGTCTGGGCCATTTCGTTTTGGAGGCGCTTAGCGAGGTCGCCAACGGGAATGCCGTCCGCCTGCTCCAAATCTGCCGAGAGCTGACCACCCATGAGGCTGCGGAACTCCTCAATGTCTCGAGGACCTTTCTCGTCGGGCTACTTGAGAAGGGTGTCATGCCGTTTCGTCTGGTTGGGAGCCATCGCAGAATCGCCTTGACGGACCTTCTGGCCTACAAGGAGAAGACCGATGTTCAGCGCAAAGAGGCGCTGGATGCGATTGCCGCCGAAGCCCAAGAGCTAAAGCTCTACGAATAGTCCGTGGCGAATTTCACGTCCGTTCTGGATGCGTGCGGATTCCAACCGATGGTAGAATGAGCCGGAGTTTCGCTGTGAGGAAGAACCGATGACTACCCCGCGCACAAAACACTCTCCACGACACGCGCTGCAGAAAGAATCGGCTACGCCGAAGTCTCGCTCCGGTGGGCGGGATCGCTTCGCCGGTGCCGACCCGAAGCTTGCCGCGTTTATCCGAAAGCACTGGCCCGCCAAGGGGCGCGCCCAGCGCATCGTGCGCGCCGAAAAGGCCTGGAAGGAAGCGGTAGAGATCGCTTCGACCTTCAAAAACATCGATGACGAAACGTGGAAGTGGATCGCGCAGTCCAAGGAGCTTGAGGACATATAAGTGCCGGTTGTCCCGTTGGCCGGGCTACCGGCCGGAACGCTCGTCCTCATTGACGCCAATATCTTTGTCTACGCGTTTCGCGAGCTCTCTACCGAGTGTGAAAGATTCCTGGAACGCTGCCGGGCGCAGCAAGTTTTCGGGGCGACCACGCTCGAAGTAGTGAACGACGTTTGCCATCGGCTGATGCTGGCCGAGGCGCTTGACGAAGGCCTCATCGGCCGGCCGGCCGCGGCCGCGCTGGCCGGAAAACGCGATGCGATCAGGCGTTTGCACCGATACTGGCCCCTAACAATCCAGATCTTTGAAATGAATATCGCGGTATTGGCATTGCAAGAAGCTCGCGTGCGCCGCGCCCACACCGTACGGACCTCTTATGGCCTGCTTACTACAGATTCACTCTTAGTCGCGGCAGCCGAGGAGAACAGTATCGAAAATCTCGTCACGCTCGATTCCGACTTTGACCGAATTCCAGGATTGACGGTATACAAACCCACGGACCTCTCATGAGTATGGAGCCTTGGTACAAAATCGTTCAGCCGCGCCCCGAGGTGAGCGCCGGCCGCTCTTTCAATCCCGATGAATTCGCGATCGCTCTCGAACAGGTCGTCGCGGGAACCGCACCGGAAGACTACAAAGACGCGGGCAAATTCTTTGCCCGCACCTGTTTCACCCGAGCGCTTCGCGACCATACCGGAATGGTCCTTCGGCGCCTTAGCGGCGAGACCGCCAATTCGGCGCCGGTCCTAACGCTCATCACCCAATTCGGCGGCGGCAAAACACATACGCTCGCGACCCTCTACCATCTCATTCGCAACGCCAAGACCGCATCGGCGGACGCCGGTGTGGCGAATTTGATCGCCAACGCAGGACTCTCCCGACTTCCTACCGCCAAAGTAGCCGTCTTCGTTGGCAACGCATGGGACCCGACTGACGGACGTGAGACCCCGTGGACCGACTTGGCGCGCCAGCTTGCCGGAGACACCGGAGTCGCCGCTCTCGGCAGTGCGGCCAAGACCTCGCCGCCCGGAACCGAGGCGATTGCGCGCATCGTCGAGAGCGCGGGTGGGTCGGTCCTGATTCTGTTCGACGAGGTGCTCAATTATCTGAATCGCTACCGCGACAAGGCGCCCGGCTTCCTCTCGTTTATTCAGAATCTCACCGTGGCCATGACCGGAACGACACGGAGCGCCGCCGTCATCAGCTTACCCCGCAGCCAGGTGGAGATGAGCGAGTGGGACGAGGAGTGGCAGGACAAGATCACCAAGGTGGTTCGACGCGTCGCCAAGGACCTAATCGCGAACGACGAAGCTGAGATCAGCGAGGTTATCCGCCGCCGGCTGTTCGATGATTTGGGCAAGGAGTCGGTCCGCAAAACGGTCGCCAAGACTTATGCGGATTGGTGCTTTGAACGGCGTGCGCAGCTTCCGCCGGAGTGGACCGCCGTTGACAGTGCGGCCACAGAAGCAAAGGCGCGCGAATTTCTGCGGACGCGGTTCGAAGCCTGCTACCCGTTCCATCCTGCCACGCTCTCGGTCTTTCAGCGGAAGTGGCAAGCCCTGCGGCAGTTCCAGCAAACGCGCGGGACGCTCGCCATGTTCGCGCAGTGGATCTCGTGGGCATTCAAGCAAGGCTACACGCAGGCGCGTCGCGAGCCGCTGCTAACGCTCGGCTCCGCACCGCTAGAAGTCGCCGAATTCCGCGCGGTCATACTTGGACAACTCGGAGAGCCGCGCCTCAATGCCGCTATCGACAGCGATATCGCGGGCGCGCACAGCCGGGCGCAGGCGCTCGATGCCGACACCAAGGGCGCTCTGAAGGATATCCATCGCCGGGTCGGAGCGGCGATCCTGTTCGAGTCTTCCGGCGGTCAGGGCGATAAAGCCGCGCATCAACCCGAGCTGCGTTTCGCGCTGGGGGAACCGGAGCTTGATACGGCGTCAATCGATAACGCAGCGGCCGCTTTGGAAGTGAAAGGATTCTACACGCGGAAAGTCGGCTCGGACGGCTACAGGTTTGGATTCAAACCAACGCTCAAGAAAGTTGTCAGCGATCGGCGCGCATCGCTGGATGAAGACGAGGTCAAGAAGGAAGGCAGGAGGGTCGTAAAGGTTCAATTCGAGAAGGACGCGGCGGTTCCGGTGCAATGCTTTCCGGAGGATGCGGCGGCGATCGAGGACTCGCCACGCCTCACGTTGGTCGTGCTTGATCCGGACGAGCAATGGACCGACGACGGTGCGATTCGCACGACTCTCGCCGAATGGACGAAGACGCGGGGCAAGTCTCCGCGCCTCTATCCCGCCTCGATCATCTGGTGCGTGCGCAAGCCCGGCCGCGAGTTCCGGGACAAAATCGAGCAATGGCTTGCCTGGAAAACCGTCGAAAGCGAAGTCAGGAACCGGACGCTCGAGGGCGACTTCGACCGCTCCGAATTGGCCGATATCGCGGGCAAGATTCGCGACGCGGAGTCTGACGCACGCGACGAGATTTGGGCCGCTTACCGTTACGTCGCGCTCGCCGACGGCACAGAATCCAGCGGCTTGCGAGTTATCGATCTGGGCGCGGGACATTCGAGCGGAGCCAGGAGCCTGTGCGGAAGAATCCTCGCTGCGCTGACATCGAACGCACTCCTCAACGAATCGCCCGGCGCCAGCTATCTCGATCGCAAATGGCCGCAGGCGTTCAAGGAATCCGGCGCATGGCCGCTCAGGAGCTTGCGACAGGCCTTCCTCGACGGCGCCCTGGACCGGCTGCTCAATCCGGATGAATACCTCCGTCGGCGTATTCCCGAATTTGTCGCGCGCGGCGACTTCGGACTCGCCTCCGGCGGCGATCCCGCAACCGGCTTCACGCGCGTCTGGTTCGCCGAGCCGTTGCCGGCCGACGAGGTTGCGTTCGAGCCTGACGTTTACCTCCTAACCAAGTCCAGGGCTAAAACGCTCAAGGCAAAACTTCAGACGAGTGACGCTACTGCCGCTCCTGAAGAATCACCGGACGGCACACGTGCTTTAGTCAAGGGTACGCCGGCTGAACCGGAGCCACCCGAAACCGCTTCTGGAGCCGAGACAAAGCGCCGCGTTCAGATCAGCGGAAGGATTCCCCCCGAAGTTTGGAATCGAATCGGCACCAAGCTCGTCCCGAAGTTGCGCTCCGGCATCAATCTGGAAATCGGCGTTCAGTTCACCGTCGATCTCGACGCCAAGGACGCCGCGCACTTCCTGCAGGAACTGAAGCAGGCGCTCGCGGACTTGAATCTCACGGATGCGTTACCGATCGTGATCCACTGATCGCTCCCGAATCTCGTTCCGCAGATACCACAGCCACCACGTGCCTCGTGATTAAACGCATAGCGCTCAAATCGTGGACCTGACGCGCCTTCACTCTTGGCGGCCGGCACCGGCGCTCTCCAGCACCAAACAAGGATCGAATTTCCCAGTAGCGGCCTCGTGACGATATCCCAATTGATTTGCAACGACGTGGGTTCGTCCCACCTCGTACTGAACGCAATGGTGCGTATGTCCGTGCACCCAGAGGGCTGGCGAGTAAGCCAGCATCAGCTCCTCCAGGCCCGAGACGAATGCACCAGTCAGATAATCGTCACGAAACTTCGCGTGCGTTCCACTCGTCGACGGCGCGTGGTGGGTAACCACCACAGTCGCGCCGTCCCACTTGCTCGCGAGTTGAGTCTCCAGCCACGCGCGCGCGGCTTCATGCCGTTCGAGTGCGTCCGCGGGGGTAAACCCTTCAGGACGATTGATCAGGCGATGATCATTCAGCGAACGCGCCGCGCGTTCCATCGCCTCTGGACGAAGCGCGCGCCCGAATAGCAGATAATCCGTCCACAGCGTCGCCCCAAGAAACCGCACTCCGTCCAAAAGCAGCGCGTCCCTGTCCAGCACATGCCGTGAGCCTTGCGTTAAAGCCCTCATTTGCGCGAGAACACTCAGCCGCCCTCCGTAATACTCGTGGTTCCCCGGCACATAGATCGCCGTCTTCCCAAGCCGCTCCGCTTCCGTGATCGCCCATCTCACCCCCGCTGTGCCAACGCCAATGTCGCCGGCGAGAATGATCAACTCCGCCGTTGTCTCGGGAATACGCCAGAGATAGGCCGGTCTTACCATCTCCAAGTGAAGATCCGAAAGAATCTGCAGCTTCATCTGTCAATGACAATGAGTAACCGGCGCGTCCTTGGCCTTCGCGGAGTCTCCATTACCAAGAAAGACTACGACCGCACCTGATCGGGCTTGGCTCGTTCCCTTTCACATTGATCGCAAAGCGTGTGAACCCAACTGCCATCACGTACTCGCCCCGCCTGACCGCATTGTTCACAGGTCCTGAGGGACTGACGTTCGGCTTCTTCGACCAGCTTTCCAATCTCCTCGTTCGCGTTCCATAGATAGGATCGCAGCCCGCCGTATTTCTCCTTCACCTGCTGCACCAGCGGCCACTCGTCGCTGTCGGGATCCACGCCTCGATGACGCGCGCTTGCTTCAACCGCAGCGGAAAGATCGTAGATCATCCGATGCCAACCATCTCCGCACTCAAATCCCCAAAACATTCCGCCCTTCCGATATAGCCGAGGAAACGACTCCCGCAGATTGTCTGAATTCGCCTCATTCACGACCACGGTCTCCGATGTGCACCATCATACTCCTTCCCGCCTGCCAGAGCAGGACGCGGCGCGGCGCTGCGCTGTGAAACGCCCGCTCGGGCTCCGCAAATTACGCCGCTCGCACCCATCCCGTAACCCCGCCTGACCCAGCCTGCGGCTCCGCTTCGCCGCCGCTCTGATTGGTGGCGCTCGCTCCATTGGCACGTCCGCGCCATCGGCTACGCCGAACGCTTTGCTTGTCACGTCCGTGCAGCACTTCGCTTCGCGCATCTGAGGAAT
>DAHVFK010000167.1:2500-7308 GCA_027317055.1 Betaproteobacteria bacterium
GGTTCCCGAAGCGAACCACTGCCAGATCCGCACCGCAGCCTCGAGCGGCTCGCCAAAGAAGAATGCAGCCTTGTTCGGATCGTCAAAGTAGATCGGCGGCAGCAGCGTCGGACTGGTCGCGAGGTGCCACAACACCAGCAGCGCCACCGCAAGCAGCAGCTGATATGCCCTCAGCCTGCGAGCGCCGAGCTTTGCGGGGGACCTCCTCCCCGGCTCATTTTTGCTGCTGCGCATAGCCCTTCAGCACCTCGTTCTTCATGCGATGCCATATCTCGCCGTGCAGTTCGATGAAATGCGGCGTCAGCCGGATCTCGGACACGTCCCGGGGGCGCGGCAGATCGATCTCGAACTCTCCAATCGGGTGGGTCTCGGGTCCCGCAGACAGCACGATCACTCGATCGGAAAGCGCGATCGCCTCCTCGAGATCGTGCGTGATGAAGACCACCGATTTCCTGTCCGCCGACCATAGCTCGAGCAGTTCGTTCTCCATCAGCTGTCGCGTCTGTATGTCGAGAGCGGAAAACGGCTCGTCCATGAGCAGGATCTTGGGTCCCAGGATGAGGGTCTGTGCGAGCGCCACGCGCTTACGCATGCCACCCGACAACTGATGCGGATAACGATCACCGAATCCCGACAGACCCACGCGCTTGAGCCACTCATTTCCCTTGGCGAGTGCTTGCGGACGCGGCAATCCGCGAAACTCGAGCCCGGCGACAACGTTGTCTAACGCGTTGCGCCAGGGCATCAGCGCATCGGCCTGAAACAGGTAGCCGGCGTGACGATTGATGCCGGCAAGCGATTCGCCGTTGACCGTCACGCTGCCTGCCGACGGCTCTAGCAGTCCTGCCGCCACGTTCAGCAGGGTCGACTTGCCGCACCCGGTCGGACCGACGACCGAGACGAACTCGCCCGGCGCGACGACGAGCGTCGTGTCCTTTACTGCTGTGTAGTGCCCGCTCCGGTCTTCGCGCGCGGCAAAAGTGCAGGTAATGCGCTCGAGCGCGAGAGCCGGCGTCACTTGTACTTCGCGTTCGCCTTCTGCGCGAACCTGTTCGTATACGTCTTCGACAGGTCGATTTCCGCCGCCTTGACCGACGGCACGAAATTCCGCAGGGCTGCCAGCGTCGCCTTGGCGCCAGACGGCGAGATGACGCCGTCGGGCGAAATCGCCTCCTTCACGTTGTCGAAGGTCGACGTGTACAACTCCCGATCGCCCAACAGATACGCTTCCGGCACGACCTTGGCCACGTCCGCCGCGCTGGCCTTTGCGATCCACTTGTCGGCGCGAACAATGGCATTGGTCAGCGCCTGCACCGTATGCGGATTTTTCCGTACGAACTCGATCGGCGCATACAGGCATCCGGCTGGCAGCGGCGCACCCCAGATCGCCTCGGTGCCCTTCAGCGTACGGGTGTCCGCGACGACCTTGATCGCCCCTTCGCGCTCCAGCTTGGTCATCACCGGGTCGACGTTGGAAAGCGCGTCGATTTCTCCACTCTTGATTGCCGCGACCGCGGTTGCGCCGGTTCCGACACCGACGATTGCGACGTCGTTGTTGGGATCCAGCCCGGCCTTGGTCAGCAGTTGCTTGACCAGATTATTGGTGCTCGAGCCCGGGGCGGTAACCCCGATCTTCATCCCCTTCAGATCCCTGAAGGAGTGAAAGTTAGCTGCTTTCGAGGTCGCGATGCCCAGCACAATCTGCGGCAGTCGCCCTTCCAGCGCGAAGGCCTGGAAATATTGCTTCTTGCTCTGCAGGTTGATGGTGTGCTCGTAGGCACCAGACACGACATCGGCGCTGCCGCCGACCACGGCCCTGAGTGCCGCCGAACCGCCCTTGAAGTCGCTGATCTTGAGGTTCAGGCCCTCATCTTTAAAATAGCCGAGTTGCTCGGCGATGGTGAGCGGCAGGTAATAGAACGCGGCCTTGCCCCCGACCGCTATGTGCACGTCGGGCTTTTCCAGCTTGTTCTGGGCCTGAGCGCAAAGCGCCATTCCCGCGAGCGACAAGGCGACGACGGCTGACCGGACAACGGCTTTCATGAGCTTCCTCCTCCTGGGACGATCGATTGTCTGAGCTTGTTCCTTGGATCGCGATTCTCACACGCGCCCGCGGCCGCATTCAAGCCGATCGAACGCGCAATTTCTCTCACAGCCCCCGACGGTCGAGGATCGCCTGGGAAATCGTTCCGACGTCCACGTACTCGAGCTCGCCACCCAGGGGAACGCCGCGCGCAATGCGGCTCGCCTTGATCTTGCGCGCCCTCAGCATCTCGGCGATGTAGTGCGCGGTCGCCTCGCCCTCATTGGTGAAGTTCGTCGCCAGGATGACTTCCTGCACTTCGCCGTCGCTCGCACGCGCGAGGAGCCGATCCAGCCCGATATCGCGCGCTCCGACACCGTCGAGTGGCGAGAGGCGACCCATCAGCACGAAGTACATGCCGGAGTAGCTCAGTGTCTGCTCGACCATCGCGAGGTCGGCTGGCGTCTCCACGACGCAAAGCAACGACGGATCGCGCCTCGACGAGCGACACAGGCTGCACACCTCGTCCTCGGTGAAATTGTTGCATCGTGCGCAATGGCGGACGCGCGCAAGCGCGGCCGCCATTGCTTGCGCCAGGAGGTCCGCGCCGGCGCGGTCGTGCTGCAGCAGGTAGTAAGCCATGCGCTGAGCCGAGCGCGGCCCGACGCCCGGCAGCACGCGCAGCGCTTCGACCAACCGCTCGACCCCCTTCGCGGTCGGTATCGGTTCCTTGGCCATCGGGATCCAATCTAGAACGGTAGCTTGAACCCCGGGGGCAGGCCCAGGCCGGCGGTCATCCCGCTCATCCGTTCGGCCACCGTCTCGTCCACTCTTCGTGCCGCATCGTTGAACGCCGCGGCGACCAGATCTTCAAGCATCTCCTTGTCATCGCCCACCAGGGAGGGATCGATCGAGACACGTTTCACATCGTGCTTGCACGTCATCACCACCTTCACCATCCCGGCGCCGGACTGACCTTCCACCTCCACGCTCGCAAGCTGCTCCTGCATGCGGCGCATGTTCTCCTGCATCATTTGCGCCTGCTTCATGAGCTGGCCGATGTTTCCTCGCATAGCGCTCTCCTGCATTGCGGCTCGTCGGGGGCCGCGTTCCCTAGTTCTTTGGTGTCGCCCTGATCGACGAATCCACTACCTTGGCGTCGCACAGCTTGACCAGATCCTGGACGAACGGATCACCTTGGACCGCGCGCGCCGCCTCCGCCTGCCTGATTTCGCGTTCGCCCGCCTCGATCGCCGCCGTGGATATGCCTTTGACCTGACCAACCGCAACCTTCACCGTCGCACGGGCGCCGAAGTGCTGCTCGAGCGCCGCTCTGAGCTTGTCCTGGTAGGACTTCTCGGCGAGATACGCTTTCGATTTCGGTACCATGAGCTCGAACGCTGTGCCATCGTGCCGCGCCAACTCCGCGTATCGCGCCAGTTCGCGCGCCGCACCCGTCACTTGCAGCTTTTGCACCAGTTCCGGCCAGAATCCCTCCCCGGTTGATGTTTTGCCGGGGCCGTCGGCAGCGGCTCCTGCCTTGGGCTTGGCGCGCGGGACGGGTACCGCACCCGCGCTCGCCTCGTTAGCGATCGGCAAGCCCTCTGGTCGGAACGCAAGCATGCGCAGCAGCGTCATGACGAAGCCGGAGTGCTCGTCGGGCGCCAGGGAAAGATCCTCCCTCCCTTGCAGCGCGATTTGGTACTGCAGCTGCACGGTTTCGGGGTCGAGCCGCGCAGCCAATGCCTGAATCCGCTCGCGCTCCGGCAGATCCTCGTCGAGTGCGCCGGGTACGCTCTGCGTCAGCGCGACTCGCAACAGCACGCCCGCAAGGTCGGCCAGCGCCGTATCAAAAGAAAGGCTGCGCGCCTGCATATCGCCCGCGATTGCCATCACGTCCGCCGCCTCGTTCTGGGCTATCGCCTCCAGCAACCTCAACAAGTAGGTTTCATCAATGGCGCCGAGCATTTCCCGTACGTCTGCCCCCGTCACCCTGCCCGCGCCGTGCGCGATCGCCTGGTCCAGCAGGGAAAGAGCGTCGCGCATGCTTCCCGCCGCCGCGCGCCCGATCAGTGGCAGCGCAGAGGCCTCGAACGCGATGCCTTCCGCCTGCAGCAGCCGCTCCAGATGCGCCGCAATGGCACCACGCGGCATCTGCTTGAGATTGAACTGCAGGCAACGGCTCAGTACCGTCACGGGGATCTTCTGGGGATCCGTGGTGGCGAGGATGAACTTAAGGTGCTCCGGCGGCTCCTCCAGCGTCTTTAGCATCGCGTTGAAGGCCGAATTCGACAGCATGTGCACTTCGTCGATCACGTACACTTTGTAGCGTCCGCGGGTAGGGGCGTATTGCGCGGTGTCGAGCAGCTGGCGCATCTCGTCGACGCGGGTGTTGGTTGCCGCGTCCACCTCGAGCAGATCGACGAAGCGTCCGGCGTCGATCTCCACGCAGGCGCTGCACTTGCCGCAAGGCTCGGGAGTGACGCCGCCCTCGCAATTGAGGCACTTGGCGAGGATTCGCGCCAGCGTGGTCTTGCCGACACCGCGGGTGCCGGTAAAGAGGTAGGCATGGTGCAGCCGCTTGTGCTCGAGCGCGTGGCGCAGCGCGCGCACCACATGTTCCTGCCCGACCAGGCTGCCGAAATCACGGGGCCGCCATTTGCGGGCAAGAACTTGATAGCTCATGGATTCATTTTATCAGGCGGCCCTGCCCGGGCATCCAGCCCGGGCAGGGACGATTGGTGGCGAGCCTGAACCCCGGCACTTGCAGTGACCAGCTGTGGCT
>DAHVFK010000168.1 GCA_027317055.1 Betaproteobacteria bacterium
GTCCTGAGGAGCACCGCCATGACGACACGTGCCCGAGCGCTCGAGTCCCCGCGCCGCCGCAACTTCCTCAAGGCGTCCGCCGCCGCGGGCGGCGGCCTGATGCTCGAGTTCTCGTTCCCGTTCGTCGCCCGCGCCGCGGCCGGCGGGACGGCGACAGAAGTCAACGCGTGGATTGTGATCCATCCGGACGACCGTGTGACAATCCGCATCGCCCGCTCCGAGATGGGGCAGGGCACCTTCACGGCGCTTGCGCAGCTGGTCGCTGAGGAACTCGACTGCGACTGGGCGAAGGTCTCGGCCGAGTTTGCTTCGCCCAACGAAAACGTGCGCCGCGACCGCGTGTGGCGCTCGATGTCCACCGGCGGCAGCCAGGGCGTGCGGAGCTCGCAGGACTACGTGCGCAAGGCCGGCGCGGCCGCGCGCGAGATGCTGATCGCCGCCGCCGCGGCGCAGTGGCAGGTGAGCGCCGCGCAGTGCTCCGCCGACAGGGGCGTCATCACGCACGGCCCGACGCAGCGCAGGCTGCGCTATGGGCAGGTCGCGGTGCAGGCGGCGAAGCTGCGCCCGCCCGCGGAGGTCGTGCTGCGCGACACGAAGGACTGGAAGATCGCCGGCAAGCCGCTGCACCGGCTCGATATCCCCGACAAGGTGCTCGGCAAGCCCGTGTTCGCCGCCGACGTGGTCCTGCCCGGCATGCTGCATGCATCGATTTCGCAGTGCCCGGTGTTCGGCGGCAAGGTGAAGTCGGTCGATGCAGCCGAGGCGGAAGCGATGCGCGGCGTGAGGAAGGTCGTGCGTGCAGAGGACTTCGTCGCGGTCGTGGCCGACGGCTGGTGGCGCGCGAACCAGGCACTCGGCAAGGTCAAGATCGAATGGGACATGGGCGACTTCGCCCAAGCGTCGGACGCGACGATCGCGGCCATGCTGCGCGAAGGACTCTCCGACCCGAAGATCGCCGAGGCGCGCAGGACGGGTGACGTTTCCACCGGGTTCTCGTCGGCCGCGAAGGTGGTCGAGGCGGAGTACGCCTCGCAGTATCTCGCGCACGCGACGATGGAGCCTCAGGCGTGCACCGCGTGGGTCAGGCCCGACGGCTTCGTCGAGGTGTGGACCTCGACCCAGGACGGCATGGCGTCGCTCGCCGCCGCGGCGCAGACCGCGGGCGTGCCGCTCGAGCGCGCCGAGGTGCACAAGACGATGCTCGGCGGCGGCTTCGGCCGCCGCGGCGCGCCGCAGGACTTCGTGCGCCAAGGCGTCACCATCGCCATGGCGATGCCGGGCACGCCCGTGAAGATGATGTGGTCGCGCGAGGAGGACATGCAGCACGACTTCTACCGGCCCGCCAGCCGGGTGAAGCTGCGCGCGGGGCTCGACGCGCAAGGCAAGGTCGTCGCGTTCGAGGCGAGGATCGCGTGCCCGTCGATCTTGGCGTCGCTCAGCGCGGTGCACGGCCGGAGCAGTTTCAAGGCCAGGATTCGCGCGGCTGCGAAAGCGATGCTCGAGATGCTGACCTCGGGGGCGACGCACAACGCCATCGACTTCACGGCCGTGCGGACGCTGAACGACATGCCCTACGGGATTCCGAACCAGCAGATCGACTACGCGCAGCGAAACGGTCACATTCCGGTCGGCTTCTGGCGTGCGCCGGGCCAGCAGAACGGCGTCTATCGCGAGTGCTTCGTGGACGAGCTGGCGCACGCTGCGGGCAAGGATCCGCTCGAATTCCGGCTCGCAATGCTGAAGGTGGGCGACAAGAACCGCCTGGTGCTCGAGGCCGCGGCGAAGGCCGCCGGCTGGGGCACGACGTCGGCGGCGGGGACGGGGCGAGGGCTCGCGGTGGTCAAGGGCTTCGGCAGCTACGCGGCCGGCGTGGCGGAAGTCTCGGTCGCGCCGGACGGCGGGCTCAAGGTGCTGCGCTACGTGGTCGCGATCGACTCCGGCTACGTCGTCAACCCCGATACCTGCGCCGCGCAGGCCGAGAGCAACGCCGTGTACGGCCTGGGCGCGCTCACCCAGACCTGCACCGTGCGCAACGGCCGCATCGAGCAGTCCAATTTCCACGACTTCCGGCTGCCGCTGATCGGCGACATGCCCAAGGTCGAGCTCGTGCTGGTGCCGACCGGCGGCTTCTGGGGCGGCCACGGAGAGCCCGGCATCCTTCCGTTCCAGGCCGCCGTGCTCAACGCCGTCTTCGCGCTCACCGGGAAGCGCATCCGCAGCCTGCCGCTGAGAAAGGAAGACCTGCGCAAGGCCTAGCAGGCTGTTGGAAAACGATATTTCGAGCCCTCGTGGACGCAAACGCACCACAACATGTAGTTCGGCATCAGCGGGGGATGCGGCTTTTTCCCGCCGAAGCGGACGGTTATGAGGATAGGGAGAAGCGATGAAGAAGAGTCGAGATTTACCGGGGAGCAAATCACGTTCGCGCTGCGCCAGGCGGACGCGGGAACGCCGGTAGCGGATGTGTGCCGGCAGTTGGGGGTGAGCGAGCTGCGCGAGCTCAGACAGTTGCGGGACGAGAATACGCGGTTAAAGCGCCTGGTGGCCGATCTGACGCTGGATCGGCACGTTCGGCAGGAGAGGTGCTTAGAAAAAGACTTGAGGCCGGCACGGCGGCGTGAGCTTGCTCTGTGGATCCATGAGCGGTTCCAGCTGAGCGAGAGATCAAACGGCGCTACGCCTGCGCGTTCGGGAGCTTGCGCACAGCCGGCCGCGGTTCGGCTGCGAGCGCATACACGTCCTGCTGCGTCGCGAGGGCTGGTTGGTCGGACGAAACCGAGTCCATCGGCTGTATCGACTGGAGGGCTTGCCGGTGCGTATGCGGGTGCGAAGGCGAAAGCGCATCAGCCTGCATCGCGGTCCGGTGCCAGTTGCGACGACCAGGAACGAGTACTGGAGCATGGACTTCGTACACGATCAGCCGGCAAACGGCAGGGCGTTTCGCTGGAGACCAGTTTCTCGCTCACCGGACAGAGCGTCGTCGATGCCTTGCAGCAGCTATCCCTCGGCCGGTCGCTCCCCAAGGCAATCACCGTGGATCACGGCACGGAATTCACCTCGAGATCTCTGGACGAATGGGCTTGGAGCAACGGTGTGAAGCTCGAGTTCATCCGGCCGGGCAAACCCACGCAAAACGCCGTCATCGAGTCGTTCAACGGCCGGTTGCGCGATGAATGTCTGAACGTGAACGAGTTCGCCTCGATCGAGGATGCCAAACAGAAAATCGAACTCTGGCGGCAGGACTACAATCATCACAGGCCACACAGCTCACTCGGTCACCTGACCCCGAATAAGTTCGCAATGCAAGGTCGCGAAATAGCCTCAGAAACGGCAAAACTCTAGATTAAAAGTGTCGGAAAACCGGACCAACCTCATCACTGATAATCTCTACTTCTGACCTGCCTACTTGACGGGGGAGCTTACGAACGGGGTAGCGCAGTGGATCATCCGTTACCGCTATAAAGATCAGCTGGACCGGACGTACGACGGCAAGAGTCCCTCTGTTTCACCGTTGGAGGCGGAGAACTGGAAGAAAGGCGCGATCGGTACGATCAAGTACGATCGCGCGCACTCCGACAAAAGCGAGTGGCTCGGGGCTAGTGGACGCTGACGTTGATCAGCGTCGGCTGCTCGTCGAACCTGCGGGGATGCTTGTCGCCGAGGGGCACTACCGTCACGGTGTACTGTCCGGCGGCGGGCCAGACCAGATTCAGCACCATGTCCTTGCGCGGATCGGACCAGCAGGTGGCCTGGCCGGCCTGCCAGAGGCACGACGAATTCGCCGCTGGCGCCGTGCTGCGCGTCTGTATCAACCCAGGTCCGGCGTGCGCCGCCACGGGATTCGACGACGCAGTGGCGCCGCCGCTCCAAGTGACGCGGTACTGCAGCTGGTCCGCGTACGGGTAGCACTGCCGCATGTTCACCGTGAACGCCGCGGCTTGCCCCGCCGCGGCCTGCGTCGCGCCTGCCACGCCCGCAGTCATCGCGTTGTTGGATCTCGGCGGAGCCAGATCCCCGAACCAGATGTGCTTGCGATCCTTGAAGCCGCGCACCGGGACCAGCAGCGTCTTGCCGACCTTCTTGCCTGCGACCAGAGCCTCGGCGCGCAGCTCGATCGACCAGTCCAGGTCTGCGACGAGGGCGTACTGCACCTGCCCGGAAGTTTGTCCATTGCTGCTTTGAGTGCCCGCGGCAGCCGCGCAGCCGTTGAGCTGACCCCACAGATAGGGTTGCGGACCGGCGCGCGCGGAGAGGGCGTTCCAGTCGAGATCGAGCTGGAGCGCGACATAGATCGCCGGCTTGACGTGGACTTGCCCCTTGAGCTGGGCATCCTCGGAGGTCGTAGTCGGCACCGGCACGTTGTGCGCGTTCAGCCCGCAGCTCTTGCCGCTGCAGTTGAAGTCGAACGCGGTCTTGTAGGGGGCGTTCAGCAGGAAGTGGCCGTCCAGCGTCCCGTCGCCGCCGATCTCGACCGTGCCGTCGAGATAGATGCTGACGTCCATCTCCGCCACCGGCACGCCGCCGATCACGATCGGGATGACCTCGACCGGGATCTTCGGGCCGCCGGTCGGCGGGATCGTGAATGACTCGTTGAACTGGCCGCTCGCATTCAGGCTGGCGCCCAATCGCGCCGACACGGTCAGATCCCCGTTCGCGCTCAGGCTTTTCGGCCGGATGACGAACGGCAGGCACGGGATATAGAACAGCTCCGCGCTAGCGGTAAAGTCGGCGTCTACCGGTACCCCGACGGTAACCGTCCCCTTGACCGTGCCCGCGGCCGAACCGTGGCTGTTTTTGCTGTTGCCCCCTTTTTCGGCGCTGATGGGAAACTCGAGCGGCAGCGAAAACCTGACCGGGATCCCGTTGGCTGGCCTGAGCGTATGGTCGGCGAGGCAGTCTTCGGCCATGTGCAGGTCGTGCGCGTACTCCTTGGTGACGTGCGTCCACTCCTTGCGCCACTGCTTGGTAACCTGGTCCTCGGCGTGCTTGGCCGCTTCTTTCGCGCAGTTGGCGTTGGCGCTCTTCATCGATACGCCATGACACGAAGAGCTCTTGTGCTGGGACTTCTTCGCCAGGTCCTTCGCGTCCGCCGGCGCGGGATGCGCCTGGAACCATTGCTCCGCCAACTGCCGGTTGACGATGTAATGCTCGGACTCGCCAGGATCGAGGGTCCTGGCGTGCAGAATGAGCAGATCCCTCGCGCCCTCGGGCAGACCTTGCGCGGCCCTGATCGCGTCGCGCCCGTTGAGACGGACGATGTTTCCGTTCGACGGCGGGAATCTGCGCGCCTCAATATCCTGCCTCGTCAACGGACGCGGCGTGCCGTAGGTGACGCTCGGCATACTGTAGCCGAGGGCTTGCGAATTCAGTTGCGCCGCGTGCGGCGCTGCGCCCGGAGCGCCTCTCGCGGCCGGCGCTGCGGCCGGAGCACCTCCCGCGACCGGTGCTGCGCCGATGGCGGTGATGGCGCAGCACGCCGACTTGCCGTCGAGCGAAACCTGTTTCCTGGAGAAATTCGCGTACACGGGCGCGCCGACGCGCAGCGACGCCGCGTTCGCGGCGTGGAACTCGAACACGCGTCCGCTCGCGTTGTCTCTGGCGGTGACGATTCCGCTGCGAGCGTCGATTGTGGTTATGCCGCAGCAGGGCGCTTCCGGATTGGCCCCGCGCGGGATTGCGGCGGCGGTCTTCGCGGGAAGCGCTTGTGGGACCGGGACCTTGGCCGACGGAGCCGCTGCGGCCGGAAGTTTCACCAGCGGTGCCGAGCCCACGGCGGTAATGGCGCAGCACGCGGACTTTCCATCGAGCGAAACCTGCTTCTTGGAAAAGTTGGCGTAGACCGGCGCGCCCACGCGCAGCGCGCGCAGCAGGGAAGCGTTCGCGACGTGGAACTTGAACAGTCGTCCGTTCGCCTTCTCCCTTGCCGTGACGGTGGCGCTGCGGGCATCGATCGCCGTCACGCTGCAGCAGGGCTCATCGGCCCAGGCCGTCGGGACGAAGACAAGCGCGATGACAAGGAACTGAACCTGATGCCACAAACCGAAGCGGGATGCTCTCATCTTGGACATCCACCTATCGCGCATGGCGCACCACCACAATGCCGTCGACCGGGTGCAAGCTCACGACCGCGCAGCCGGGCGTTCCAGCCTGCTTTTGTCAGCCCTTTATCCAGCCGGACGCGGTGCACACCAGCTCGATGGTGTGATGTCCACCCTTGGCGTCGGTTGAGTCCACTTTGACGACTTGGCCATTGACGTAGCTAAGGCCGTTGAGCTTACAGCCACTACCAGTAGTACCTTTTTTGAAAATAATTTCAGGGCTGCGGATGACTTGGGCAAAAGCCAGCCCGGTCACGGCGAACAGACTTGCAACCACGATTAGGGTAAGGGCCTTCCGAGCGAAAATTTGACTACGCATTTTTGTTGTCCTCCACAAGGGGTGATGCGATCTAAAGTTCCTTCGTTCGTGCATCCGATCTAAAAAACTGCGATGCGATGGAGTGTGTCCCTGCCTAGTCATGGGTTGTGGCCCAGATCGAACACGTTGCATATGGTTTTACCAGTCAACCGCGTTAGACCAGGAACGCTGATTCCGCAGATAGCGCACATACACACGCCGTTATCCATCCCGGAATACCATACCGACCCACCACCTCGACTCGCTGTGGCGGCGCAAGCGTTGTGACATGGTTGCTGGGGGTTTTGCGCGCCACTCGCGCTTTGTTGTCCGTGGGGAGGGCGCGCGCCCGCTGTCTTAAGACAGACGCGGTTCTTGGCGTCGAATTGCAAGTTGAGTTTATTGCACACTGAAAGGCTTGTGATCGACCTCGCCTGTGTCCGGTATTTCAATTTATTTGGTTCCCATTTCCCGTTCATGTCGTCGCATTCAGCTTTTGTCCTGTTGGTGGATGTGTGGGAGCCCACATGACAGTCACCTCTTTGATTCGGGTCAGGCGTTGGCGTCGGCGTCGCAGTGGGTGTTGGTGTCACGGTCAGTTTCGGAGATGAGTCAGCTGCGAACGCTGGGCCAAATACGGCGGTCATAAAAAGCAGCGCGAGAAAAGCGACAAGATATTTCATGACAGACCTCTATGTAGACAGCACGAGGGCCGCAAATAAGAGAAACCCGAGCCGGTGGCGGCACCTTGTCCCGAGTGGCTGTGCGCGATTCATGGCTAGAAGTGGATGAACTTCTTCAGCACGTCCTTGACCTGGCCCGCCGCCTGATCGACTGCCTGGTTGGGGGTCTGGTTTTGCGGCGGAGCGCTGGCTGTGCCCGCGGTGCCAGAATTGGCGGCGCCGCTGTCCG
>DAHVFK010000169.1 GCA_027317055.1 Betaproteobacteria bacterium
GCGTAAGCGCTCGGAGGACGCGCTCCGCCTGCGTGACCGGGCGCTCGAAGCGAGCGTCAATTCGGTACTAATTACCGAACTCTCGGACGCCGGCCCGATAACGGTGTACGTCAATCCCGCCTTCGAGCGTATCACCGGTTATACGGCGGAGGAAGTACTCGGGCGTACGCCGCGCTTCCTTCACGGCAAGGATACCGACCAGCCGGGACTCGAGGCGATGCGCATCGCGCAGCGTGAGAAGAGGGAAGCGAAGGCGCTACTGCGCAACTACCGCAAGGACGGGACACTCTTCTGGAACCAATTGCGTATTGCCCCGGTGCCGGATGAGTCGGGGCAGGTGACGCACTTCGTTGGCGTGGGTATGGACGTCACCGACGAGGTGCGTTACCGCGAGGAACTTGAGAGAAACGCCAACTACGACACCCTGACCGGGCTCCCCAACCGCAACCTGCTCAAGGACCGGCTCGAGCAGGCGATCACGCAATCGGGACGCTCCAAGCAGTTGGCCGCGGTCCTTTACGTCGATCTTGATCAATTCAAGCGCATCAACGACAGTCTTGGCCATCCCGTCGGCGACAAAGTGATCGCCGCGACCGGAAAGCGGTTGGCGAGCGCGTTGCGCAAGGGGGATACGGTGGCCCGGGTCGGGGGTGACGAGTTCGTCATCGTTGCGGGGGAGATCAAGAACGAAGAGGACGCTGCGCTGATCGCGCAAAAAGCGCGTAGCGCCCTCGCCAAGGGGCTGAAAGTCGATAGGCATGAGTTCTTACTTTCCGCGAGCGTCGGCATCGCGCTGTATCCGAAGGATGGCGCGGATGGCCAGACGCTACTCAAAAACGCCGACACCGCGCTCTATCGCGCCAAGGAAGATGGCCGCGACTGCTGGCGCTTCTTCACCGCCGAGATGAATGCACGTGTTGTCGAGCGCCTTAGCCTCGAGCGCGACCTACACCAGGCGGTTGAGAACGGTGAGTTCCGGCTCGCGTACCAACCGATCGTCAACCTGAGCACCAAGAAACCGATCGGAGCTGAGGCGCTGATTCGCTGGCATCGAGAAGAGGGCGGCGTCGTGTTACCTGGACAATTCATCCCGCTGGCGGAGGAATCCGGCTTGATCATTGCGATCGGGCGCTGGGTGCTGGAGACTGCGGCCGGGGACCTGGCGCGCTGGAACCGGGAACGTCTCGTGCCTCTGATCGTGTCGGTAAACCTCTCGGCACGCCAATTCAAGGATCCCGGGTTGGTGGAAACCGTTCGCGCGGCACTACGCGATGCGCGCCTGGATCCGTCGCATCTTAAGCTTGAGATCACGGAGAGTACCGTGATGCAGAACGCGGAGCTCGCGGCGGAGACCCTGCAAACGCTCAAAGAGCTGGGCGTCGGCTTGTCGCTAGACGACTTCGGGACGGGTTACTCCTCGCTGAGCTACCTCAAGCGCTTTCCGCTGGACACGCTAAAGATCGATCGCGCATTCGTGAAGGATCTCCCTGCAGACCGTGACGATATGGCGATTAGCGGTGCGGTCATTGATCTCGCGCACGGATTGGGGTTGGAGGTGGTAGCGGAAGGTGTTGAAACGCCCGAACAGGCCACGTTCCTCACCGCGCGCGGCTGCGAATATGCGCAGGGATATTTGTTTGGCCGACCCGTGGGTCCAGAGCAGTTTGAGGCGACGCTTCGCAGCGGGCGTTCAACCCATCGGTCTGCGCGTAAGAAGCGCTGAGGAATACGCCAGGCGAAAGCTCCTATCCAGCCGATCGAGGCTCGATGGCGCCTCTCGGCCCGGCTGTCATGGTGGGATCGCCTCGGGATTCCGTACACTTTCGATAGGCGGAAAGATTACGTCTGAGGTGAGTGATGCAACCTGAACAATCGCGGAGTTGAGTTATCCTGCTTGCGCCCTGGCCCATTCGCACTCGTTACGGGTTGCCGGGCGAGAGAGATATCGGGTTTCGAATGGAAGCGGGTTGACCTGGAACGCCGGACAGCCTGGCTGGACCAGACCAAGAATGGAACGCCGCGAGGCGTCCCGTTGAATGTTGACGCGGTAGCCGTGCTAAAGGAACAGCAAGGCAAGCATCCGTAGTACTGCTTTACCTACCGGGGCCGGCCGATACGCTGGGAAATGACCAACAGTGCTTGGCATACCGCGCTAGGCAAGGCAGGGCTCAAGGACTTTCGGTTCCACGATCTCCGGCATACCTGGGCGTCGTGGCATCGGCAGGCGGGGACGTCGACCGATGAGCTGAAGGACTTGGGCGGATGGAAGTCCCGCGTCATGGTCGACCGCTATGCGAAGTTTGCAACGGAACACCTAGCGCTCGCGACGAGCCCGCATTGAGAGCGGGCGTGGAGCAAATGTGGTTCAGTTCCCTACGTTTTCTCTACGGTCCAAAGAAAAAAGGGCTTAGCTGTTCGCTAAACCCTTGATGTGTTGGTAGGCCGTGGCGGGTTCGAACCGCCGACCAACGGATTAAAAGTCTCCTATTCGACTCTCGTTAATCCCTCGCCCGAGAGCCGGTAGCGCCGGTCGCAGCCCGCTGCCGCGGCCTCCGAATGGGTGACGAGAATCGCGCTGGCGCCCTTCTCCTTCACCTGTTTGCGGAACAGCTCGAGCACCTGGCGCGCGTTGACCGGGTCGAGGTTGCCGGTGGGCTCGTCGGCCAGCACGAGCTTGGGGTCGCCGACCAGGGCGCGCGCGATGGCGACGCGCTGCAGCTCGCCGCCTGAGAGCTCGCGCGGCAGGCTTTCCTCGCGCCCGGCGAGGCCGACCGCGGCGATCAGGACGCGCGCGCGCTGGCCGATCTCGGCCTGCGGCATGCCGCGCAGGAGCAGCGGCAGGGCGACGTTGCGCTCGACCGTGAGGTGCGGCAGGACGTGAAAGGCCTGGAACACGAAGCCGAAATGCTCCCGCCGCAAGCGAGTCGCAGCATCGTCGTCGAGCGCGGTGACCTCGGCCTGGCCGAAGACGACGCGGCCTGCGTCGACCGGCTCGAGGCCGGCGACGACGTTCAGCAGGGTCGACTTGCCGATCCCGGACTCGCCGATCACCGCGATGTACTCGCCGGGAGCGACCTCGAGCGAGACGTCGTGCAGTACGACCCGCGCACCGAACTTCTTGCCGACGCGTTCGAGCTTGAGCACTAGACGCCCAGGTAGCGCTGGTGGACCTCGGGCCGGGCGCGCAGCTCGGCCGCCGGGCCCTCGAACACGACCTCGCCCTTGACCAGGATCAAGTTGCGGTCGGTGATCGCGTTCACCGCGGCGAAGTTCTTGTCCACGATCACGGTCGCGATGCCCGATTCGCCCACCGCGCGCACGATGTGCCAGATCTCGCGCGCGATCTTGGGCGCCAGGCCCTCGGTCGCCTCGTCCAGGATCAGCAGCTCGGGGTTGGTCATCAGCGCGCGGCCGATGGTCAGCATCTGCTGCTCGCCGCCGGAGAGCTGCGCGCCGCCGTGCCCGAGCCGCTCCGCCAGGCGCGGGAAGGTCGCCAGCACCCGCTCGAAGGTCCACTCGCGCCGCCCGCCTTCGCCCGCGCGCGCGGCCATCACCAGGTTCTCGCGCACGCTCAGGTTGGGGAAGATGCCGCGCCCTTCGGGCACGTAGGCGATGCCGCGCCGCGCCAGGCGATGAGTCGGTGCGCCGGTCATGTCCTCGCCCTTGACCCGCACGCTGCCGGCGCGCGCCCCGACCAGTCCGAGCAGGGTCTTGAGCAGCGTGGTCTTGCCCATGCCGTTGCGACCCATCAGGCCGAGCGCCTCGCCGCGATGCACCGCGAAGTCCACGCCGTGCAGGATGTGGCTCGCGCCGTAGTAGGCGTGCAGCCCGCGCGCCTCGACCAGCAGCTCAGCCATGCGCGTCCTCCCCTCCCAGGTAGGCCTGCTGCACCTCGCGGTTGGCGCGGATCTCGGACGGACGGCCGCTCGCGAGCACCGCGCCATTGACCATCACGGTGAGCACGTCGGCCACCGCGAACACCGCGTCCATGTCGTGCTCGACCAGCAGGATCGCGTGCCGGTCCTTGAGCGCGCGGATCAGCGCCACCATGCGCCCGGATTCCTCCGCGCCCATGCCGGCGAGCGGCTCGTCCAGCAGCAGCACGCGCGGCGCGGTGGCGAGCGTCATCGCGATCTCGAGCTGGCGCTGCTCGCCGTGCGAGAGCGCCGCGGCGGGCACGTCGCCGCGGTCGCCCAGACCGGCGGCGGCGAGCGCGCGCGCGGCGGCCGCGTTAACCTGGTGGTAGCGCTCGACGCGGCGGAACAAGCGCATCGAGCTCGGCAGGCGCGACTGCGCCGCAAGGCGGCAGTTCTCGAACGCGCTGAAGCCGAGGAAGATGTTGGTCTTCTGGTAGCTGCGCCCGACGCCGCGCTGCGAGACTCGCTCCGGCGGCAGGCCGGTGACGTCTTCGCCGAACAGCTCGTTGCGCCCGGCGCTCGGCGCGAGGTCGCCCGAGAGCATGTTGATCAGCGTGGTCTTGCCCGCGCCGTTGGGCCCGATCACCGCGTGCACCGAGCCGCTGCGGCATTCGAGCGTTACGCCCGACACGGCCGCCAGCCCGCCGAAGGAGCGGCTCAAGCCCTCGGTGCGCAGCGCGAGCTCAGCCATGGCCCGCCCCGCCATCGCGCCGGCGCGCGAACAGACTGCCCAGGCCGCCGGGCAGGAACAGCACCACGGCGATGATGAAGCCGCCCAGCAGCAGCTGCCAGTACTTGGTCCAGATCGAGAACACGAGCTCGAGCAGCATCAGCGCGCCCGCGCCGAGCGCCGGGCCCGCGAGCGTTCCCATGCCGCCCAGGATCACCATCACCAGCGCCTCGCCCGAGCGGTGCCAGCCGAGCTGCTCGGGGTTCATGATTCCGTCCTGCACTACGGTCAGGTAGCCCGCCAGCCCGGCGAGCGCGCCGGCGAGCACGAAGCAGGCTAGCTTGTAGCGGAAGGTCGGGAAACCGAGCGAGCGCATGCGCGGCTCGTTGTCGCGGATGCCGATCAGCACGCGCCCGAACGCCGAGCGCAGCACCGTGCGCAGCAGGACGTAGGTCGCCAGCGCGAGCGCGAGCGTCAGGTAGTAGCGGTGCAGCGGGTTGCCCAAATCGAGCGGCGTCCAGCCCAACAGCGACAGCGTCGGCTTGGCATCGAGGTACTTGCCGTCCGAGCCGCCGAAGTCATTCGAGTCGCGGATGAAGAAATACATCATCTGGGCGAAGGCGAGCGTCACCATGATGAAATAGATTCCGGTCGTGCGCAGCACCAGCGCGCCGACCACCAGCGCGGCGAGCGCCGAGACCAGCATCGCCCCGGGCAGCGACCACCACAGGCTCACCGCGGCGTCGCCGCCGACCATGGCGAGCGCGTAGCCGGCGATGCCGTAGTAGAGCGCGTGGCCCAGGCTCACCAGGCCGGTATAGCCGACCAGCAGATCGAGGCTCATGGCGAAAATCGCCATGATCATGATCTTGGTCGCGTACTGGATGTAGAAGCGCTCGCCCACCAGCGGGAACAGCACCAGCCCGATGAGTATCAGGCCGAGCAGCAGGCGCAGCGCGCGCGGGGCCTCCATCACGCGCTCCCGAACAGCCCGCGCGGGCGCCACAGCAGCACCGCCGCCATCACCAGGTAGACGGTCATGCCGGCGATGTGCGGGAACACCACCTGGCCGAACACGTCCGCCAGGCCGATCAGCAGCGCGGCCACCAGCGCGCCCTTCACCGAGCCGATGCCGCCGATCACGATCACCACGAACGAGATGATCAGCACCTGGTTGCCCATCCCGGGATAGACCGAGGCCACCGGCGCGGCGAGCATGCCGGCGAAGGCCGCGAGCGCGACGCCGAGCGCGTCGCCGGCACACTGGCGAGTGTGGTCGTCGGGCGTCGCGCCGATGCCGCCGAAGCTGAAAACGATATCACCCGACGCGAATGTGCGCCTGAGCGCAGCGCTCAGGCGCGCAGGGTCGTCGCCGTGGTACTCGCAATAGGCGAGCCGCAAGCCGCGCGCCGCCAGGGCGGCGACCAGGAATTCGAAGTGCTTGTCCTTGCGCTTGCCGACTAGGATCTCGTCGCCGATCACCAGCGCACCGATAGCCGCGCTCACTGCGGCACCGCCGTCGCCTCGATCGGCTCCGCGCGCAGCGCTTGGAGCTCGGCCAGCAGGTAGTGAATGTACGCGAGCCCGAACAGCACCGGTGCGAACAGTCCGACGACCGGGATATAGGCCACCAGGGCGAGCACCATCCCTAGCAGGTACATCGCTGCGCGGCGGCGCGAGAAGACCGTTCGCATTTCGCGCGCGTCAGCGTGCTCCGCGAGCGCGTCATAGCGCAGGATGCGCTGGTTGACCCAGCCCATAATCGCCACCGGTATCGCCGGCCATAACGGCGGGAAGAACCAGAACGGAATCGACACCGCGCCAAGCAGCGCCAGGCCCGCGACCCCGATCACCGAATTCCAGACACTACCGGCGAAGCTGCCGCCGCGGCGCCGCGCAAGCGCGGCAAACGCGCGCTCGGCGACGTGATCGACCATCGCCGGCATTCCGAACACGCCCAGTATAAGCAGCGCAGTGAGCTGGATTAGCGGCACCAGACCCAGAATCACGAGAAATTTCGCTGCGATGACCGCGACCGTGCTCGCGTCCCAGTGAACGAAGAATGTGGCCGTCTCGATCCAGTGCCGCAGCAAATCGGCGAGCCACGCCACCAGTCCGACCCAGCTCCAGAAAGCCACCGCGCCCCAAAGCCCGGTCGCGACCAGCACCGGCCAGAGCATCAGCCAGAGCATCCTGGGGTGCAGCAGGTTGGCGAAAGCGAACGTGATCGAAGGGCCGATGCCGCGCATGGTGCTCAGGGTCTTGTGTGCCTGATACTTTGCCACAACTTCGCCAGCCGCTTGACCGATACGGGAACGGGGGTCTTGAGGCTTTGGGCAAACAGCGACACACGCAGCTCCTCGAGCAGCCAGCGGAACTGCTCGATCTCCGGCGTGAGCGCCGCCGCTTTTTCGCGCGCAGCGTATTCGCGCTGCCAGGCCGCGTACAGTGGGGCCAGCTCGGCCATCGATCGCGCGTCGCGTACCGGCTCGGCGCGAAGCTTTTCCAGCCGCATCGCTGCGGCCTTGAGGTAGCGCGGGAAATGCTGCAGGCGCTGCCACGGCGTGCGCGAGACGAAACGCGGATGCAGCAGCCGCGCCATGCTCGCCGCGACATCCTCGGCCGCCTGGGGAAAGGCCTTGGCGACGGCGCCGAGCCGCTTTTGCGCCTGCGCGTGCTCGGCGAGGATCGCGACCACGGTGCGCACGATCTCCTGTGC
>DAHVFK010000016.1 GCA_027317055.1 Betaproteobacteria bacterium
GAACGGCTGCGCGCGCTGGTAGGCGTCCTGCGGGCCCGAGACGACGAAGCTCAGTTTCCCGGCCTGGATCACCCTGGCGTTGCCCGACACCGGCGCGGCGAGCAGCTGCGCGCCCGCCTGCGCCAGACGCTCGCGCGCGCGCGCCGAGTCCTCGACCGAGACCGAGGTGATGTCGACCACGATCTTCGGCGCGCGCCCGTCCGCGAGCAGCGCCTCGACCGACTCGAGCAGCTCCTTGCCCGCGGCGACGGTGACGAACACGATGTCGCAGCCGGCCAGCTCGGCCGGCCGCGCGGCGATCTTCGCCCCGTGCGCGGCGAGCGGCTCGGCCTTCGTGCGGGTGCGGTTCCAGACCGTCAGGTCGCAGCCGGCCTTGGCCAGGCGCTCGGCCATGGCGTAGCCCATGCGCCCGGTGCCGATCCAGCCGAGTTTCGCTTCGGTAAGTTTTGGCATTTGCGTGGATTCTAGCCGTCAATGCGCCCGCCCAGCGCTTGACCCGCGTCAGGCGCGCGGCCTAGATTCGAGCCGTGAGCGGCGACGACAAAGTGACTGGCCACTACGGCCGGGGCAAGCTGCTCGAGCGGCTCGAGGCGGCGCTGGCCGAGGACGGCGCCGACTCGGCGCGCCCGAGCCTCGAGGCGCTCGCGCCCTACGACCATTTCCACGGCCGGGGCCTCGAGGCGACCAGCGAGATCGCCGACACGCTGGAGGTCGCGCCGCACCACCACCTGCTCGACATCGGCAGCGGCATCGGCGGCCCGGCGCGCTGGATGCACCACCGCTTCGGCTGCCGCGTGACGGGCATCGACCTCACGGCCGAATTCTGCGACGTCGCACGCCACCTCTCCGGCCGCGTCGGCATGGGCGACGCGCTGCGCTTCGAGCACGGCGACGCGCTCGCCATGCCCTTCGCCGAGGCGAGCTTCGACGGCGCCTACTCGATGAACGTGTCGATGAACATCGCCGACAAGGGCGCATTCTACCGCGAAATCCGCCGCGTGCTGAAGGCTGGCGCCTGGCTCGTGCTGTCCGAGATCGCCAGGGGCTCCGGCCCCGAGATCGACTACCCCGTGCCCTGGGCCGCGAGCGCCGAGGCGAGCTTTCTTTCCACGCCCGAGGAAACGCGGCGCGGGCTGGAAAGCGCCGGCTTCGAGGTGCTGCGCTTTCGCACGACCGAGAAGGAAGCGCTGGAGTTCGGGGCGCGCTCGCGCGAGATCGTCGCCCGCGGCGGCAAGCCCCCGCACCGCGCGGTGATCCTGATCCACGCCGAAGGCGCGCGCGCGGCGATGGCCAACACCTCGCGCGGCGTGTCCGAGGGGCGTATCGTGCCGATCGAGATCCTGTCGAGGAGGCGCCCATGACGAAGGTGATCCGGCAATCGGTGGTGCTGCCCGCTTCGCCCGCGAAGCTCTACGCCCAGTACCTGAGCCCGCGGGCCCACGGCGCGATCGCCGGCGGCAAGGTCACAGTCGGCGCTCGCCCGGGCGCGAAGTTCAGCGCCTTCGGCGGCGCGCTCAGCGGCCACACGCTGCAGACGGTGCCGGGCAGGCTGATCGTGCAGGCCTGGCGCTCGACCAAGTTCCACAAGCGCGATGCCGACTCGACCCTGATCCTGCGCTTCACCCCTGCCGGCAGAAACCGCGGCCGGATCGAGCTCACGCACGTCAACGTGCCGACCCAGGACTACAAGGGCGTCAGCAAGGGCTGGCCGCAGTACTACTGGAAGCCTTGGCGCAAGGTCCTCGCCAAGCGCTGATCAGCGGCGTTTCTTGCGCGCCGTTCGAGGCAGGGGCGCGGGGTTGGGAATTTCCTCCTCGACCGTGAACGCGCCGCCCTGGTAGCGCTCGGCGGTCGCGTCGCCCGGCTTCTCGCGCGCGAGCACTTCGGCCGCGTAAGCCTCCGAATCGTCGCGCGGGCGGTACTCGAGGCGATGGGCGTTCGAATTGTCGTACCAGCTGCGCGTGTTGCCCGACACGCCGTAGACGATCTCGAACCGGATCTCGGGGTGCTCGATGCCGATCGTCACCAGCTGCGCCAGGTCGCGCGGCGAGAGCCAGATCGAAAGCCGCCGCTTGTCGATCGGCGCCGGATTGACGTTGCCGATGCGGATGCACAGCACCTGCATGCCGTACTTGTCGGCGTACAGGCTGCCCAGCGCCTCGCCGAACACCTTCGACACGCCGTAGCGGCTGTCCGGCTTCGGATAGGCGCGGTGGTCGATCGTCTGGTCGCGGCGGTAGAACCCGGCCGCGTGGTTCGAGGTCGGAAAGACGATCCGCCTCACCCCGTTGCGCCGCGCCGCCTCGAACATGTTGTAGCAGCCGACGATGTTGGCCGAGAGGATCCCCTCCCACGGCCCCTCGACCGAGTAGCCGCCCAGGTGCACCACCGCGTCCACCCCCTTGGTGATGCGCAATGCGTCGGCGAAATTCGAGATGTCGGCGCGCATGTAGCGCTCCGAGGCGTGGAATTTCTTCAGCGGGCGCAGATCCGACACCCGCAGCGCGTACTTGCCCGCCAGCTCGCGCCGCAGGTGCGTGCCGACGTCGCCCGCGGCGCCGGTGATCAGGATCGTTTTCATCCGCGCTCGAGCGTCTGCACCGCTTCCACGATGTCGCGGCTGCGCCTGACCTTGTCGCCCCAGGCGCGGTCGAAATCCGCCACCAGGCGCGCGAGCGCCTCCGAGCCGGTGATCGCCCGCGCGCGCTCGACGTCGTCGAACTCGTAGAAGGCGTAGTGCACCGACTGGTCGGTGTCGCTCCAGCCGCGCCACGCCCGCCGCGCGCCGAAGGCCTTGACCGCGTCCGGCAGGTGCTCCTCGCCGTACCAGCGGTCGAAGGCGTCCTCGACCATCGGATCCAGAACCTGTGCGCGCACGATGAAAAAGGCCGTCATCCCGTCCTCCTCCCCGGCTCTGGGGCCGGCTGCGGCGCCTAGCCTACACCCGGCGCGGCGCGGGACGACAGCGGTTGCGGGTCATTTCGCGCGCGCGGGCGCGACGTAGTCGATGCTCACGCGCTCGATGGCGACGAGCGCGGGGAGCAGGTCTTGACGAACGATGTCCAGCGGCGAGAGTACCGTCCCGTCGGCGCATCGCACCTTGGTCGCCCCGCCGCAGAATTTCTGGGCGGCGAGATTGATCGGCACCGCAACCGGCACCCCGCGCCCGTCCGGCGTGTAGATGGGAATGAGGCGCGACAGCGCCGCGGCCGCGATATCAAGCGCGTTTGCGTATTCTTCCGGGAAGAGGATATTCGCGACCTTGCGGCGCGTCTGGTGAAACGTAAAGGCCGCGGCGACCGAAAGCGGCACCCAGGACTCCTGGCTGCGGGTCCAGATCTCCTCGACGTGCTCGCATTCCCGGCGAAGGTCTACCACGGCGCGCGCCTCCGGCCGATCGAAAGAAAAGCCCCGCTGGGGGAGCGGGAGCTTATCCGGCATACGGCACCAGGGGAGGAGAAAGCACGTATGGCCGGGACAAAAAGATCAACAATCCAATCCGGCGCCTGCACCGCGCGCTCGTTGCGCCAACTATCTCTCCGGACTTCCTGCGGCTCTGTGCGACAGCGCACATAGCGGCTAATATCTTCCGTCGGAGGTGACCCCTGAGCGGAATGCAAGCCACTGCCGTGCCCCATTCCCCCGCGCGCAATCGTCTTCTCGCGGCGCTCCCCGCCGCGAACCTCGCGCGCCTGCTGCCGCACCTGGAGCCCTGCCCGCTGCCGCTCGGCCAGACGCTGTACGAATCCGGCAGCCGCATGACTCACGGCTACTTCCCGACCGAAGGCATCGTCTCGCTGCTGTCCGTGATGGAGAGCGGTGCCTCGGCGGAGATCGCGGTCATCGGCAATGAAGGCCTGGTCGGCGTTTCCCTGTTCATGGGCGGGGAGAGCACGCCGAGCGACGCGCTGGTGCAGGGCGCGGGCCATGCCTACCGCCTGGGGGCGGCGATCCTGAAACGCGAGTTCAAGCGCGGCGGCGAATTGCAGCACCTGCTGCTGCGCTACACCCAGGCATTGATCACCCAGATGGCGCAGACCGCGGCGTGCAACCGGCACCACAGCGTCGAGCAGCAGCTTTGCCGCTGGCTGCTGCTGAGCCTGGACCGGCTGCCCTCCAACCGGATCCAGATGACGCAGGAGCTGATCGCGAACATGCTCGGCATGAGCCGCACGGGCGTCACCGAAGCGGCGCGGCGCCTGCAGGAAACGGGGCTGATCCACTACCGGCGCGGCCGGATCACCGTGCTCGACCGGCCGACGCTGGAGCAGCGCGTGTGCGAATGCTACGCCGTGGTCAAGCGCGAGACAGACCGCCTGCTCGCCTACGGCGGCGGCCCCTAAGCGGCCGCGAGCGCCGCGCCCGCACCGGCAAGGTAGTCCTCGTAGCTGCCGCGGAAGTCGACCACTTCGTGGTCGGGCTTGAGCTCGATGATGCGCGTCGCGAGCGAGGAGACGAATTCGCGGTCGTGCGAGACGAAGATCAGGGTGCCGGGGTACCTGTCGAGCCCGCCGTTGAGCGACTCGATCGACTCCATGTCGAGGTGGTTGGTCGGCTCGTCGAGCAGCATCACGTTCGGCATCTGCAGCACCAGGCGGCCGATCAGCATGCGCTGCCCTTCGCCGCCCGAAATCACCTTGAGGGATTTCTTCTGCTCGTCGCCCGAGAACAGGAGCTGCCCGAGCGTCGCGCGCACGATCTGCTCGTCCTGCGCGCGCTCCTTCAGGCGCCAGCGCCCCATCCAGTCGGAAAGCGACTCGTCGGTCTTGAACTCGTCCGCCGGATCCTGCGGCCAGTAGCCCCGGCGCGCCTTCTCGGCCCACTTCACGCTGCCGGCGTCGGGATTCAGGTTGCCCGCCAGGCAGCGCAGCAGCGTGGTCTTGCCGATCCCGTTCGGCCCGATGATCGCCACCTTCTCGCCGGCCTCGATGGAAAGATTCAGTTTTTCAATGAGAAATTTTCCATCCTGGTAACCCTTGGTCAACCCCTTCGCCTCCACCGCCAGCCGGTGCAGCTTGTCCTTCGGGTCGACCAGGAAGCGGATATACGGGTACTGCCGGCTGGAGGGCTTCACGTCCTCGACCTTCAGTTTCTCGATCTGCTTCATGCGCGAGGTCGCCTGGCGCGCCTTGGCCTTGTGGGCGCGGAAGCGCCGCACGAACTCCTCGAGATCCGCGATGCGGTCCTTGGCTTTGCTGTTGTCCTTCTCCAGCTGCTGCTTCGCCATCGCCGAGGCTTCCATGTAGTCGTCGTAGTTGCCCGGATACACGCGGATCACGCCGTAGTCCACGTCGGCCATGTGGGTGCACACGCTGGACAGGAAGTGCCGGTCGTGCGAGATGATCACCATCGTGCTGCTGCGCCGGTTGAGCACGTCCTCCAGCCAGCGGATGCTGTTGATATCCAGGTTGTTGGTCGGCTCGTCCAGCAGCAGGATGTCCGGGTCGCCGAACAGCGCCTGCGCCAGCAGCACGCGCAGCTTCCAGCCCGGCGCCACCGCGCTCATCGGCCCGTCGTGCTGCGCGAGCGGCACGCCGAGCCCGAGCAGCAGATCGCCCGCGCGCGCCTCGGCGGTGTAGCCGCCGTACTCGGCGTACTTCGCCTCGAGCTCGGCTGCGTGCAGGAACTCCGCCTCGCCCGCCTCCGGATCGGCGTAGATCGCGTCGCGCTCGCGCATCGCGGCCCACATCTCGGCGTGGCCCATCAGCACCACGTCCAGCACGCGCTCGTTCTCGTAGGCGAACTGGTCCTGGCGCAGCCTTCCCACCCGCTCGTTCGAGTCGATCGCCACCGTGCCCGCGCTCGGCTCGAGCTCCCCGCCCAGGATCTTCATCAAGGTCGACTTGCCGCAGCCGTTGGCCCCGATCAGGCCGTAGCGGTTGCCGCCGCCGAACTTGACCGAGACGTCGGAAAACAGGGGCTTGGCCCCGAACTGCATGGCAATGCCGGAGGCGACGATCACTTGACGGTTTCCAGAAACAAAAAAGCCGGCCGCGGCCAGCTTTGAATGGGGTCCAACTGCGAGGCTGCATTATAGCAGCCCCGCTTTTGCGGACCTCTACATCGGCTTGATGTTCGACGCCGCCGGACCCTTCTGACCCTCGGTCACGTCGAAGGAGACTTTCTGCCCCTCCTTCAGCGACTTGAAGCCGGAGCCCTGGATCGAGCTGTGATGGGCGAACAGATCCTTGCCGCCGTCATCCGGCGTGATGAACCCGAAGCCCTTTGCGTCGTTGAACCACTTAACGGTACCAGTAGCCATTTCACTCTCACTTCTTCAAATTACTGCGATTGCGCGAGGCTGTCCGAGCCTCGCATCGGGCACGATGATCAAGGGAGGGCACCGACTGCCACTAGGGAACCGCCTTGGGCGGTGAAAGGGAGGGCGTTCACTGCTTGAGATCCTGCGGCCTCAAATGTAGCACGACAGCGCGGGTCAGCGCATCAGCGCCCGGTAGAGGAACGGCAGGCTGACATCCATCCGGTAGTCGATGTCGGAGTGGTCGTCGTCGAATTCCTCGTAGCGGTGGCGCACGCCGGCCTCGGCGAGCCGGCGCGAGAGGATGCGCGAGCCGTAGTGGATGTGGTACTGGTCGCGCCAGCCGCAGTCGATGTAGATCCCGCGCAGCGACTTGAGGCCGGCGCGGTAGCGCGCAACGAGGTTGATCGGGTCGTGGCGCTGCCAGTTGCGCCAGCGCGCCTCGATGACCTCGCCCGTCTCGGCGTTGAACGGGATGCGAAAGCCGTTCGGCGCCCGCGGGTCGGGGTCGTAAGTCGCGGCCATGCACAGGTTCATGAGCGCGAGCCCTTCCCTGCCCGCGACCTTCTCCTTCTTCCACACCTGCGCGAGGAAGCGCCTGATGCGCCCGTCGTCGAGCCCGGCTTCCAGTTTCCGGTTGCGGGAAATCTTCTGCGGGCCGGGCTTGCGCCTGGGCAGGCGATGCTTGGCGAGCTCGTTCAGGGTGTTCGGCCAGTCGTGCCAGTAGACGAAGTCGAAATAGGCGTCGCCCGAGTGGTCGGCGACCGCGCCCCAGTATTTCGAATACTTCATGCCGTGGATGATCGCGCCGTAGCCGCCGGATGACTTGCCGAAGCAGCCGCGGTGCGCGCGCGAGGCGAGCGTGCGGAACTCGCGGTCGACGAACGGAATGATCTCGCGCGTTAGGTAGTCGGCGTAGTTGCCGATCGCCGGCGAATTCACGTACTGGTTGCCCCCGAGCGCGGTGAAGCAGTCCGCAAAGACGATGATCGCCGGCCCCATCTTCTGCTCGTGAATGAGGCGCGCCGCGCGCTCGGGCACGTTGTCGCTGAACGGCTTCCAGTTCGCGTGCGCGAGCCCCGAGCCGGTGAACCCCACCAGGTCGTACAGCACCGGAAAGCGCCCGCCCTTGCCGCCGCTTCGGCCCAGGTCGTACTGCGGCGGCAGCCACACCCCGAGCTTGCGCCGGTGCGGGTCGCCGAGCGGGTTGCCCTTGAGGATCTTCGAGTCGTGCTCGAGCACGACCAGCGTGCCGGCGGGGCCTTTGGGTCGTTTCAGTGTCATGGTCGGCGCTATGTTAAGACTTTATGATGCGCGCATGGCCGGCCTGAAGCAGGAGATTCACTTCGCCCGCGCGGCGGACGGGGTGCGCATCGCCTATGCGGCGACCGGCGCCGGCTACCCGCTGGTGCGCGCCGCGCACTGGCTCGGCCACCTCGACTACGACTGGCAGACGCCGGTCTGGCGGCCGTGGATCGAGGCTCTGAGCGCGCGCTACCGCCTGGTGCGCTACGACGGGCGCGGCTGCGGGCTGTCGGACCGCCCGGTCGACGACTTCGGCCTCGAGCGCCTGGTCAGCGATCTCGAGGCGGTGGTCGACGCCGAGGGCCTGGAGCGCTTCGCGCTGCTAGGCATGTCGCAGGGCGGGGCAGTGTCGATCGCCTACGCCGCGCGCCATCCCGGGCGCGTCAGCCATCTGGTGCTGTGCGGCGCCTTCGCGCGCGGCGCGCTGCGCCGCGACCCGAGCCCGGAGCAGGCCGAGGCGACCGCGGCGATGATCAAGCTGGTCGAGGTCGGGTGGGGGCAGCAGAACCCGGCCTTCCTGCAGCTTTTCACCTCGCAGTTCTTCCCCGGTGCAACGCTCGCGCAGATGCGGTCGTTCAACGAGATCCAGCGCCAGGCGGCGCCGCCGCAAGCGGCGGCGCGGATCGTGGACGCGTTCGCGCGGATTGACGCCTCGAGCCATCTCGCTGCGGTGAAGGCGCCTACGCTGGTGTTCCACAGCCGCGACGACCAGCGCGCGCCGTTCGAGGAGGGGCGCTACATCGCCGCCGCCATTGCGGGCGCGCGCTTCGAGCCGCTCGACAGCGCCAACCACCTGCCGCTCGAGGGCGAGCCGGCGTTCGCGCGCTGCGTCGAGATGGTCGCGGGCTTCCTGCCGGGCCGCGCCGCGAACGGCCAGTTCGACCATCTCACGCGGCGCGAGCTCGAAGTGCTCGAGCTGATCGCGCGCGGGCTCGACAACGCGCAGATCGCGGCGCGCCTCGGCCTGGCCGAAAAGACGGTGCGCAACAACGTCGTCGCCGTATTCGACAAGATCGCGGTCGAGAACCGCGGCCAGGCGATCGTCAAGGCGCGCAACGCGGGCCTCGGCGCCTAGTTTCCACGCGCCGGGACGCCTGTCCCGGCCCGATTCCCGCTTTTTCGTCGCCCGGCGCCGCAACCGGGACAGCCGCCTCGTGAGCGCGCGCCGCGCGCATGCTCTACTCGAGCCGGATATTCGGGCGGAGAACTCCATGCAAGAAATCGAAATCGAATTCGCCTCCGAGGGCGCGGCCCTGCGGGGCCTGCTCTACCTGCCGCAAGCAAAGGCGGCAAAGCCGCCGGTCGTCGTCATGACGCACGGCACCTCGGCCACGATCCGCATGGTGGCCGACCGCTACGCGCAAGCCTTCTGCCGCGCGGGCGTTGCGGCGCTACTCTACGACCACCGCAACTTCGGCGCGAGCGGCGGCGAGCCGCGGCAGGAGATCAACCCCTGGATCCAGTGCCGCGGCTACCGCGACGCGATCGGCTTCGTCGAAACGCTCGCGCAGGTCGACCGCGAACGCATCGCGCTGTGGGGCGACAGCTACTCCGGCGGCGAGGTCGTCGTCGCCGCCGCGGCCGACCCGCGCGTCAAGGCCGTGGTCGCCCAATGCCCCGTGTTCGGCGCCGAGCCGCCGCCGATCGAGCCGGGCCCGGCTGCGTTCGAAACCATGAAAGACATCCTCCATCGCGGCGACGTGCGCGGCTCGCCCGAAACCACCACCGGCCCGATCCCGGTCGTCTCCTGCGACCAGGCCGGCACGCCCTCGCTGCTCAAGCCGATCCAGGCCTACCGCTGGTTCATCGACTACGGCGGCCGCCACGGCACCGGCTGGATGAACAGCGCCACGCGCGTGCTGCCGAAGACGCCGGTGCCGTGGCACCCGGGGCTCGCGGCGCCGTTCGTGAAGGCCCCGACCCTGCTGATGGTCGCGCCCAAGGACGAAATGGTGCACGCCAACTATTCCGTCGCGCGGCAAGCCTACGAGCTGATGCCCGCCCGCAAGCAATGGCACGACATCGCCGGCGGCCATTTCGGCCTGCTCTACTACCCGAGCGCGCTGTTCGACGAGGCGAGCCGGGTGCAAGCCGAGTTCCTGCAGCGGCACCTCTGAGCGCGGGCGGCGCAAAATTGACAGCGCGAGCGCCGACGTTGCAACATGACCCATGCGCGTTACGCCCCTGCATCCGCACATCGGCGCGAGAGCCGACGGGATAGACCTGCGCTCGCCCCTGACGGCGGAGTTGCGCACGGCCATCGAGGCGGCGATGGACCGCCACGCGGTGCTGGTGTTTCCCGGCCAGGACCTGGACGACGACCAGCACATGGCCTTCGGCGGCGCCTTCGGACCGGTCGAACATACGCGCGCCACGGTGGATGCGCAAAGGCACCGCCTCAAGCATGCGCAGATGAACGACATCTCCAACCTGGACCTGAACGGGGAGATCCTCAAGGCGGACGACCGGCGGCGCATGTTCAACCTGGGCAACCGCCTGTGGCACTCGGACAGCAGCTTCAAGCGCACGCCGGCCAAGTATTCGCTGCTGCACGCGCGCTCGATCCCGCCCGAGGGCGGCGAGACGGAGTTCGCCGACATGCGCGCGGCCTGGGATGCGCTGGGGCAGAAGATGCGCGGGAAGCTCAAGGACCTGGTGTGCTGGCACTCCCTGCTCTACAGCCGGGCGCAGCTCGGTTTCCACGGCTTCACCGAGGAGGAGCAGAAGCAGTTCGCGCCGGTGCCGCAGCGCATGGTGCGCCGGCACGCCGGCTCGGGGCGGCTGAGCCTGTATCTGTCGGCCCACATCGGGCGCATCGACGGCTTCGAGGTGCCCGAGGCGCTGGCGCTGGTGCGCGATCTGGTGGAGCACGCCACGCAGCGCGAGTTCGTCTACCAGCATCGCTGGCAGGTAGGCGACCTGGTGGTGTGGGACAACCGCTGCACCATGCATCGCGGCCGGGCGTACGACGACACGGCGTACCCGCGGGACATGCGGCGCGTGACGCTCGAGGATTGCGCGCCGACGCTGGAGCAGGCGCTCTGACGACCAGCTTGCTCCCGGCTGGCCGCGCGCCTAGCGGTCCAACCGCGCGAACGCGACCGGCGCGGCGACGAGCAGCGCGAGCAGAATCGCGCCGAACACCGGCACGAGGCTCAGCAGCATCGCGAACGGCAAGGCCAGGAACACGGCCGCGTACAGCCAGGGCACGCGGGCCCGCGGGCCGAGATCGGCGCCGAGCTTCTTGCGCATCCAGCGCATCGCCTTGGGCTCGCGCGCCCTGCGGCGCCCCAGCATGCGCGCGATCGATCGCTCCTCCAGCCAGGAGAAGAACACCAACCCGAGCACGAACAGGCTGCCGAGCAGCAGCACGGGCGTGAGCAGTATCCCCGCCAGCGCCGAGAAGGCACTGGTGCCCACCAGCGCCATGATCGGGGCCATCCCGCAGGCGAGGGCCGTGACCCCGATCAGCACCAGCATCGGGACCACCAGGCGCGCGCGCTCGCCGACGTAGTCCTTGAACGCGTAGACCTCGCGGTAGCGGCGCGCGAGCGATAGCGCCTCCTCGAGCGGACCGAGCAACTGCCGGTCGACCTGCTGCTGCAGTTGCGCCTGATCCGGTATCTCCCACATCGCCGCGCCTCCCTGCTGTCGGAGTGTCAAGGCCAGCATACGGAACCGCCGCCCAAAAAGCGGGGAACAATTCCGCACCTGCGCGCGACGAACTACCGGCTCACGGGCCGAACCGCTCCGCCGCGTACGGCAGGGGGTCGACGAAGGGCGGCTCGCCCGTCGCCATCTCGGCGACCAGCCGCCCGGTGACCGCGGCGAGCGTCAGCCCATGGTGCGCGTGCCCGAAGGCGAACCAGAGGTTCGCGTGCTGCGGCGCGCGCCCGATGACCGGCAGCATGTCCGGCGTGCAGGGGCGCGCCCCCATCCACGGCTCGACGTCCAGGCGCTCGGCGAGCGGAAAAAGCTCGCGTGCGATCGGCTCCGCGCGCCCGAGCTGTACCGGCGTGCGGATCGCGTCGCGCAGCGCGAACTCCGCGCCGGTCGTGAGCCGGATGCCGCGGCGCATCGGCCCGAGGAAGTAGCCGCGCTCGGTGTCGAGGATCGGGTGGTTCAGCTTCGCCTCGCCGGCGGGCCGGTAGTGCATGTGGTAGCCGCGCTTCACCGCCAGCGGCAGGCGGTAGCCGAGCCCGCGCGTGAGCACGTCCGACCATGGCCCGAGCGCGACGACCACGGCGCCCGCCTCGAGCGCGCCGCTCGCGGTACGAAGCTTCCAGCCGTCGCCCGCCGCGTCGAGCGTCGCGGCGTTGCCCTGGAGGAATTCGCCTCCTAGCGCCTCGAAGCGCTTCAGGTACGCCTGGCCAAGGGCGTGCGGGTCGAGCACGCGGATCGGCTGCGTCCAGTGCAGTGCGCCGGCGAGCACGGGCGCAAGGAACGGCTCCTCTTCCTGCAGTGCCCTGGCGTCGAGCTTGCGGTGCTCGATGCCGAATTCCGTCTTCCAGCGTTCGGCCTCGGCGAAGCGCAGGTCTCGCTCGCGCGCGCTGCGGTAGACCTTCATCCAGCCGCCGCGCACGACGAGGTCCTCGGCGCCCGACTCGGCGACGAGGGCCTCGTGCTCGCTCACGCAGTGCTCGATCAGCTTTGCGTACACGTGCGCGACCTCGGCGTGGCGGGCGGGACGCGAATGGCGCCAGTACTGCCACAGGAACGGCGCCAGCCCGGGCAGCGCGCTCGGGTGGTAGTGCGCGTCGACCGTGCGATTGACCGCGTAGCGGGCGAGCGCGCCGAAATCGTGCGGGAAGCCGTAGGGGAAAACCCCCTCGCGCTGGATCAGCCCCGCGTTGCCGAATGAAGTCTCCTCGGAGGCGCCGCGCCGGTCGACCAGAGCCACCGAGCGGCCGCGCTTCTGCAGGTGCAGCGCGACGCACAGGCCGACGATGCCCGCCCCGAGAACGGCGAAATCCTTGCGCGCCATGGATTGCCAATGCTAACGCAACGCGCCAGGCACCGGGCGTCCCCTGAACGTCACTTCGTCGCCGGGAGCCGGTATATTGTGCCCATTCGACTGGCCTGATCGACGCGGAAAGGAGCCGGCCATGGCAGCCACGCGCAGCAAGAGCGGGAAAGCGGTTTCAGCGAATGGGCCCACCCGGGCGCGCGCCGCGCCGCGCACGATCGTGCTGGTGGCGACGCGCAAGGGCGCGTGGATCTTTCACGCCGACGCGGCGCGCAGACAATGGCGCGCGGACGGGCCGCATTTCCTCGGCCATAACGTGAGCCACCTGGTGCTCGACCCGCGCGACGGCCGCACGCTGCTCGCCGCGGCGAAGACCGGCCATCTCGGGCCGACGGTGTTCCGCTCTACCGACCTCGGCAAGACCTGGAAGGAAGCGGCCAAGCCGCCCGCGTTCGCCAAAGCGCCGGATGGGCAGGCCGGGCGCTCGGTCGATCACACGTTCTGGCTCGCGCCGGGCCGTGCCGCGGACAAGGACCTCTGGTACGCGGGCACCTCGCCGCAGGGCCTGTTCCGTTCGGCCGACGGCGGAGTGACGTGGGAGCCGTTTTCGATCGTCAACGACGACCCGCAGTTCCGCGAATGGATGGGCACCGTGCAGGACGGCACGCCGGACGGGCCGAAGCTGCATTCGATCATCGTCGATCCGCGCGACGGCGAGCATCTCTACCTCGGCATGTCCGGCGGCGGCGTGCACGAGACGACGGACGGCGGCCGCAGCTGGCAAACGCTCATCAAGGGCATGGACGTGGTCGAGGGCTTCGGCTTCGATCCGGCCAAGCCGACTTTCCACGACCCGCACTGCATGCGCATGTGCGCGACCAATCCGGACCGGCTCTACCAGCAGAACCACTGCGGCATTTATCGCCTGGACCGGCCCTCCGACACCTGGGCGCGCATCGGCCGCAGCATGCCCAAGACCGTGGGCGACATCGGCTTTCCGCTCGTGCTGCACCCGCGCAACGACAACGTCGCCTGGGTGTTCCCGATGGACGGCACCCAGGTCTGGCCGCGCACCAGCCCCGGCGGCAAGCCGGCGGCCTACGTCACGCGCAACGGCGGCAAGACCTGGCAGCGCCTCGACGCCGGCCTGCCGAAGAGCCAGGCGTGGTGGACGGTCAAGCGCCAGTGCATGGTGGCCGACGCCTGCGATTCGGTTGCGCTCTACCTCGGCAACAGCGGCGGCGAACTGTGGATCGGGCGCGACGAGGGCCGGCGCTGGTCCTTGATCGCGCGTCACCTGCCGGAAATCTACGCTGTCGAGACCGCCGAGCTTCGCTGAGCGCGATGAAGGTCCTGATCCCGAGCGCGCTGCGCTCCTACACCGAGCGCGGCGAGGCCGAGGCCAGCGGCGCAACCCTTGCCGCGCTGCTCGCCGACCTCGATCACCAGTACACCGGCATCCGCTTTCGCATCATCGACGAGCAGGACCGCATCCGGCGCCATATCCGCATCTTCGTCAACGGCGAGCAGGCGCGCGAGCTGTCGCAGCCGCTCGCCGCGGCGGACGAAGTCGTCATCGTGCAGGCGCTCTCGGGTGGTTGACGGCCAACCGGCGAGGGCATGATCGCCGTTCGCGAGCTCGCGCGCGGACCCTGGCGCGCCGTCCCGGTGCTCGGCGTCACCCAGATCCTCGCCTGGGGAAGCATCTTCTACACGCCGGTGCTGATCGTGCCGCTGATCGCCGCCGAACGCGGCTGGTCGATCGCCTTCACCATGGGCGGTTTTTCGCACGGCCTGCTGGTGGCCGGGTTGATCTCGCCCTACATCGGCCGCTCGGTGGACCGCTACGGCGGCCACGTCGTCATGACCGCGGGATCGCTGACCGGCGCGCTCGGCCTCGCTCTGATCGTGCGCGCCGCCGACCCGCTCGCCTATTTCGCGGTATGGACGGTGCTCGGCGTCGCCATGGCGGCAACCCTCTACGATCCCGCTTTCGCGAGCCTCGGGCGCATCTTCGGCGCGGCGGCGCGGCGGCCGATCACCGCGCTCACATTGATCGCCGGCTTTGCCTCCGCGGTGAGCTGGCCGGCGACCCATTTCCTGCTGGAGGGCGTGGGCTGGCGCGGCACCTACCTCATCTATGCCGCGCTGCTCGCCGCGGTCGCGGCGCCGCTGCATGCGCTCGCGCTGCCGCGCAGCCGCGCCGACGCGGCCACGGGCGCGCGCGCGCACGCCGAGGCGTCGGCCGGGGTGCTGCCGCCGCACGGCCTGCCCTTCGTGCTGGTGGCCTCCGCGTTCGCGTTCTACGCCTTCGTGCCCTCGGGCATGTCGGCAAACCTGCTGGAGATCTTCGCGCGCTCCGGCATCGATGCCGGGACGGTGGTGTGGATCGGCGCGCTCTACGGTCCGGCGCAGGTCGGCGCGCGCCTGATCGAGTTCGCCTTCGGCCGCGACGTGCATCCGCTGTGGGTGGTGCGCTTCGCGCTGGCGGCGCTGCTAGGCGCCTTCGCGCTGCTCGCGGTGCTCGGCGTGTCCACCGCGTCGGCGGCGGCGTTCGCGCTGATGTTCGGCGGCGCCAACGGCCTGATCACCATCACGCGCGGCGCGGTGCCGCTGGCGCTGTTCGGCCCTTCCGGCTATGGCCGGCTGATGGGCCGGCTGGCCAGCCCCTGGATGCTGATGCAGGCCGCGGCGCCATTGGTGATGGCTTTCGTGGTGGAGCGCCTGTCCGACGGCGCGGCGCTCGGGCTCGCCGCCGCCTTCGCGGCGGTGGCGCTCGGCTGCTTCGTGGTGATCAGGCCGCCGCGCTGACGCGCCGCGCGCCCGGCGGTGCTCAGACGATGCGGCTCTTGTGCTCCGCCCAGTACTTGTCGCGCAGGGGCTTCTTGTACAGCTTGCCGGTCGGCAGGCGCGGCATGAGGTCGATGAAGTCCACGCTGCGCGGGCACTTGAGGTGCGAAAGGTGCTCGCGGCAGTAATCGATGAGCTCGGCCTCCAGCGCGGGGCCCGCCTTCGCTCCCGGCATCACCTGCACCACCGCCTTGACCTCTTCCCCGAGATCTTCGTTCGGCACCCCGAACACCGCGGCGTCGGCGACCTTCGGATGGCTGATCAGCAGATTCTCGCATTCCTGCGGGTAGATGTTCACGCCGCCCGAAATGATCATGAACGTTGAGCGGTCGGTCAGGTAGAGAAAGCCGTCGTCGTCGACAAAGCCCACGTCCCCCACCGTGCTCATGGTGCCGTCGGGCGAACGCGCGGCGCGCGTGCGCTGCGGGTCGTTGAAGTATTCGAACGGCGTCGCGGTGCGGAACCAGATTTCCCCCGGCGTGCCCTTCGGCAGCGGCTTCATGTTCGCGTCCAGAATATGAAGGTCGCCGAACAGCACCCGGCCCACCGTCCCGCGATGGGCGAGCCACTCCGCGCTGGTGCACGCGGTGAAGCCGAGGCCTTCGGTGGCGCCGTAGTACTCCTCGACGATGGGTCCCCACCACTCGATCATCCGCTCCTTGACCTGCACCGGGCAGGGCGCGGCGGCGTGCACCGCGACCTCGAGCGACGACAGGTCGTAGCGGGCGCGCACCTCGTCCGGCAACTTCAGCATGCGGCTGAACATCGTCGGCACCAGCTGGCTATGCGTGACGCGGTAGCGCTCGACGAGCTCGAGGTATTGCTCCGGATCGAAATGCTCCATCACGATCACCGTGCCGCCGGCCTGGAGCGCAAGCGACACCGCGGCCTGGGGCGCCGAGTGGTAAAGCGGCGCCGGCGACAGATAGATCATCCCCTCGCGGCAATGCCAGAGCTTGTACAGGAACGCGAACAGCGGCATCTGGTACGACGGTGGTTCCTCGGGCAGCGGCCGCAGGACTCCCTTCGGCCGGCCGGTTGTCCCGGACGAATACAGCATCGCGGTCCCGAGCCATTCATCCGCGATCGGCACATCCGGAAATCCGGCCACGGCCGCCTCGAAATCGTCGAAGCGCGGGTCCGGGTCCGCTCCGCCGCCGACCACGAGGCACTTGCTGATCTTCGGGCACTGCGCGAGCGCCTCGCGCACCAACTCGCGCTTTGCGCGCGACGTGATCACCACCCTCGATTCGCTGTTATTCAGGATAAAGGCGAGCTCGTCCGCCTTGAGGTACGAGTTGACGCAGGTGTAGTAAAGCCCCGCGCGCCCGCCGGCTGCGCAGCACTCCACGTAGCGATCGTTGTTCTCCATGAAGATCGCGTAGTGGTCGAGGCGCGACAGCCCCTGCGCGCGAAAGAAATGCGCCAGCCGATTGGTGCGCGCCTCGAGCTCGGCGTAGGTCACGACCGCGCCGGTGCCGGCCATAATCACGGCGGCGCGGTCCGGATGCGCGGCGGCGTGCGGTGCGCGGTACATCGCGGGCGCGAGCGCGGCGGTCCCGGTCGCGCCCGGCTACGGCAGCGCCTTCAGGAAGCCAAGCATCGCCGTGTTTACCTCGGCGGGCCGCTCCTGCTCGGTCCAGTGTCCGCAGCCGGGCAGCATGACGGCCTCGCGCAGCCCGGGCACCCACTGTCTCAGCGCCGGCACCAGCTTGTCCTTGCCGGAGAAGGCGACCACGAGATCGCGCTCGCCCGCTATGTAGAGCGCCGGCACGGTCACTTTCGCGCCCGCCCACGGCGCCAGCAGCTCCCAGCTGCGATCGATGTTGCGGTACCAGTTCAGGCCGCCGCGAAAGCCGGTGCGCGCAAATTCACTGGCGTAGAAATCGACGTCCGATTCGGCGAGCCAGGGAGGCAGCGCGGCCGGGTTCTCGCTGCTGCTGAGAAAGCCACCGTTGCGCGGCACCATGCCCGGGCCGGCCTGACCGGCCGCGCTCGGGCCCGGCTTCGCGTCGCCCGATCCTGCGTAGAGCATCTTGCGCACGCTCGCGCGCGGATCGCTCTCGAATTCGGCTTCGGCGACGCCGGGCTGCTGGAAGTAGAGCTGATAGAAGTGCGCATCGGCGGTTTGCGGCATGACGCTCGTCGGCCGCGCCGGGCCGCGCGGGCGGAACGGCACACTGAGCCCGATCACCGCGCGGAAGCGGTCGGGGCGCAGGAGCGCCGAGTGCCAGGCGACGGCCGCGCCCCAGTCGTGGCCCGCGATGACCGCGCTCGGCGCCTCGAGCGCGTCGAGCAGTCCCACCATGTCGCCGACCAGGTGCAGCAGCGTGTACTGGTCGATCGCCTCGGGGCGGTCGGTCTGGCCGTAGCCGCGCATGTCGGGCGCGACCGCGCGATAGCCCGCCTCGGCGAGCGCGCGGAGCTGGTGGCGCCAGGAATACCAGGACTCCGGAAAGCCATGGCAGAGCACGACCAGCGGCCCCTGCCCGGCCTCGGCCAGGTGCATGCGCAGCCCGTTGGTCTGGATGAAGCGGTGCGTGATATCCATCGATGCGATCCTCCTCGCTTACCTTGAAGTCCCGTCAGAGCGCAGTATGCACCGCGGTCCGATTCGCGATTGAAGCTTGCAGGCGCTCGCGGGCGGCTGACTTCGCCCGTGCCCGGGCTCGATCCGCCCCGGGATTGCTAGTTTGTCGCGGCATGCTTTTCCCGCCTGCCACAGGGGAACGCCATGAAGTCTTTGCTTGCCGCGAAGCCCGTCGTCATCGCGCTGCTCGCGCTCGCGCTCTACATACCGGTCAACATGATCCAGGGCCTGATCGCCGAGCGCGCGGCGCGCCGCGACGAGGCGGTGGCCGGCATCGCGCACGGCTGGGGGCGCGCCAGACCCTCTCCGGCCCCACCCTCGCGATCCCCTACGAGCGTACGCGCTTCGACGTCGCGCGCGAGACCGTCAACGGCGAGCCGCGCGTGCACGCCATCGAGCGCACCGAGTCGACGCTGCTGCGCTGCCAAGGTCAACCCAAATCTCACCAGTTGTGTCAGATGAATTTCGGCCTTTCCGATACACAACTACCGCCAAGTTACGCATTGCGAAGCAGCTCGGGCTGAAGCCACGGCCGACGGCTCGGTGCGGCCAGATTGAACCGTCCGTCCAAGCCCTGGGCCTGAAGAACACGCCAAGTCTGGGCCGATACGAGTTCAAGATGATGGGTCGTGTCGTCCGTACCCCAACTCACCGGCGCACCCGGCTTCGCTTGGCCTCGCGCGACCAGACCTACGCGGCGATCCCCCGCGCTGAACGTCTCGCCGAGAAAGTCGCTTGATGCGGCAACCTGCTTGCACGTTTCCACATGCCCGCCTCGCTTCGCACGTCGGAACACGTGCCCCCGCTCCGTCGTGTACCGGCTGCGCGAAGGGACCGTGACGACACCGGACGGCGTCACGTAGTGTGCGCCGACGATGCCGTAGTCGCTTAGCACAACGGGTATCCGGCTCATGAGCGCCGAAAGCAACTGGCTCCA
>DAHVFK010000170.1 GCA_027317055.1 Betaproteobacteria bacterium
CGTGAACTTGCGCCAGAAGTGCTCCTCCAGGATGCCGAGCGTGAGGCGCGCGCCGTCGGCGCACTCGAACACGTCGTTGACCGGAAACAGGTGCGCGCGCGGGTCGCCCCCGGGGGTGAGGCCGTGGCGCATCGCGGCCCAGAAGAACCCGGCCTCGAACAGCGACAGGTCCAGGCGCGCGCCGCGCCCGCTGCGGTTCCTGTCCGCGAGCGCGGCGAGCAGCGCGATCGCGGCGCACGAGCCGCCCGCCATGTCGGCGATCGGCAGCGACGAACGCGTCGGGGCGCCCAGCCACTGCCCGGGAAAGGCGAGCCCGCCGCCGGCGGCGAGGTAGTTCACGTCGTGCCCGGGGCGCTCGCGCCACGGGCCGCTGCCGCCGTAGCCCGAGAGCGCGCAATAGATCAGGCGCGCGTTCGATTGCGCAAGCGTCCCGTAGTCGATCCCCAGGCGCTCGGCCACGCCGGGCCGGAAGCCCTCGATCACGATGTCGGCCTGCGCCGCGAGCCGCCCGACCACTTCTTTCGAACTTTCCTGCTTGAGATCGAGCGCGAGGCTGCGCTTGTTGCGGTTCTCGGTGCGGAACTGCAGCGGCAGGTAGCCGCGGCAGGGATCGCCCGCGGGCGGCTCGACCTTGAGCACCTCGGCCCCCAGGTCGGCGCAGATCGCGGCCGCGAACGGGCCCGGCACGAACATCGAGAAGTCCACCACCCTGACGCCGGCGAGCGGCTGCCAGGCCTCAGCCATGGCGAACCGTCTTGGCCGGGTCCTCGCCGTAGGGCGGGGCGTAGATCACCATCACCTTCGCGCGCTCGCTGGTGACGATGAACAGGTGCTGCGCGCCGGCGGGGAAGAAGCAGGCCTCGCCCGGCGCGAGCTCGAATTTCTCGCCCGCGACCTCGACGTGCGCGGTGCCCTCGAGCAGGTAGCAGACCTGCTCGATGCCGGGGTGCGCGTGCGGCAACGCGCCCTTGCCGCGCTCGATCTCGCCGATCAGCACCTCGAGCTGCTTCGCGCCCACGGTCTCGGGCCCGATCAGGCGGTAGTTCCTCGTTCCGGTGTGGTTCGCCGGCGAGTACGGCTCGACCTCGCTTTGCCTCACCCGGTGGCTCTTCGTCACGCGTCGCGGCTTCAGGGCGCCTTGAACCCGGCGCGCTCGACCGCGCGCTTGAAGTCGGCCAGGCTCGCGCGCGCGGGGTCGTAGCCCACGCTCGCCTTGCCTTCGGCGAGCGAGACCTCGACCTTGTCCACGCCCGCGATGCCGCCGAGCATGCGCGTCACGCTCTTGACGCAGCCGTCGCAGTCCATGCCTTCGACCTTGAATTCCAGGGTTTCCATCGCGTCGCTCCGCTAGCGGTTCAAGCCCTGCATTCTAGATCACCGCGCCGCGCCGCCATGCGCGCGCCCAGCTCGGCGCGCTCGGCCGCGCTCAGCACTTCGGCCGCGAAGCCGAACGCGAGCGCTTCCTCGCGCATGATGTGGCGCCGGTAGAGCCAGGCGAAGTGCGCCACCTGCTCGATATCCAGCCGCGGCGAGCGCGCTTCGGCGACCGCGCCCAGCCGCGCGCGAATGATGGCGTAGACCCCCTCCATCGCGCGGTGGTCGCGCGCGAGCTCATCCAGCGCCGCGAGCACGTCGGCCCGGCCGCGCTCGCCGGCGTAGCGGCGCAGCAGCGGGAACAGGTCCTGCTCCTCGTCCTCGTGGTGCTGCGCGCCGGCGCTGTCGAAGTAGCGCAGCACCGCGCGCGCCGCCTCCTGGGCCGCCTTGTCGCAGCCGGCGCGCGCCAGGTGCGGCACCATCTTCTCCAGGGTCGCGATCTGGGCCTGGATCCGGCCGTGGCAGGCGTAAAGCATCTCGAGCGGCTCGTCGAAGCCGGGCGCCGGCGCGCCGAATCCGGGCAGGCTCGCCATCTCAGGCGCCTCCGAGCAGCGCGAGCGGCCCGCGCGGGTCGTGCGTGAGCGCCACCGTCACCACGTAGGCCACCGTCGCCAGCGCCGCCGCGAACGCCACGGCGCGCACGCGCAGGCTGCGCCCGCGCCTGAGCGCGATCATGCCGAGCGCGATGTAGGCCAGCAACCCCAGCACCTTGGCGGTGATCCAGCCGTCGACGAAGGGATACTGGTGCAGGAACCAGGCCAGCCACACGGCGCTCGCGAGCAGCGCGGTGTCGACCACGTGCGGCGCGACGCGCACGAAGCGCGCCTCGAGCAGCGCCGAGCCGCGCAGCATCAGCACGCCGCGCGCGATGAACCCCGCGATGCTCAGGCCGACACTGCCGACGTGGATCGACTTGATCCAGAAGAAGGCGGACATGGGCCCATTTTCGCCGATTCCGCCGTGCCGGCGTTGACCTGAGTCAAGCCCGCGCGCCCGAGCAGCAGGTCCACCAGCTCGCGCACCGGGCGGATCGCGGCGCCGAAGGGCACGCTCTCGGAGCCGCGGAAGAACAGGCCGTGGTCCACGTCGCCGCGCAGCGCGGCGGCGAGATGATGGTCGATGCAGAACTGGCCCATGGCCGGATTGCCGTCGCGCAGCCCGCATTGCGCCAGGCACTCCCAGGCCAGCGTGCAGGCGCGCACGTGCGCGCGCTGCTTGAGCCCCTCGAGCTTGTCCAGGTAGTTGGCGAGCCAGGGCGTGCGCACCGCGCGCGCGGGCAGCCCGGCGACGCTCATGAACGCCACGATGTCCTGCGGCGTGGCCTCGGCCAGCACGCGCTTGAAGTTCGGGTGCGCGTCGCACTCCTCGGTGACCGCGAACGCGGTGCCGACCTGCACCGCGTCGGCGCCGGCGGCGCGCGCCTGCGCGACGCGCTCGGGCGAGTTGACTCCGCCCGCGGCGATGAGTGGGATGCGGTCGGCGTCGAGGCCCTGCGCATGCAGCGCGGCGCGGATCTCGGGCATGACGCGCGCGAAGTCGAAGCGCTCTTCGGCGACCTGCTCCACCTGCGCCGCGCCAAGGTGGCCGCCGGCGTAGCGCGGGTGCTCGATCACGATCGCGTCGGGCGCGCGCCCGCGCCTGAGCCAGCGGCGCACGATGAGCGAGGCGGCGCGCGCCTCCGACACGATCGGCACCAGCGCGACGCGGGGAAAATCGCGCGCGAGCTCCGGCAGGTCCAGCGCCAGCCCCGCACCGACCACGATCGCGTCGGCGCCGCTCTCGCAGGACTGGCGCACGTAGCCGGCGTACTGCGACACCGCGCGCATGACGTTTACCGCGATCATGCCGCGCCCGCCCGACACTTCGCGCGCGGCGCGAATCTCGCGCTCGAGCGCCGTCAGGTTCGCCTGTTCGATCGCGGCGCGGTCGCGCGAGCGGCCGCTGACGCGCATCAGGTCGGGATGGTGGCGGCGCAGGTCGACGCTCGAGATGGTGCCGACGCAGCCCTCGCGCGCCACCGTGCCTGCCAGGCGGTGCGCCGAAACGCCCACCCCCATACCGCCCTGCACCAGAGGCAGGGCCTCGAGCGCGCCGATCTTCAGCATAGGCCGAAGTCTGCGGCAAGCGCCACGGCAATTGTTTGATCTGCCTCAAATACCGGGGCCAAAGGCATGCCAGCATTCGCGCAAAGGATAAATACCGCCATGGGCACACCAAACGGCAACCTGGTCGAAGGCGTCATCGCCAATCTGCCCCTGTTCAAGCATTCGAGCAAATCGCACCTGGCGGAGCTCGCGCGCCACGCGCGCACCCAGCACGTTTCGCGCGGCACGCTGATCGTGCACCGCGGCGACAAGCTGCAGGGGCTGCTTGCGGTCGCTTACGGAATGGTCAAGCTCTCGCTGCGCGGCGACGCGGGCGAGGAGAAGGTGATCCGGCTGGTCGGCCCGGGCGAGGTGTTCGGCGAGCCCGCGGCCTTCCTCGAGACGCCGATGCCGCTCGACGCTATCGCGCTCGGCGACACGCTGCTGGTGATCCTGCCCGCGCAATCGGTCAACGCGCTGATCGAGCGCGAGCCGCACTTCGCGCGCAGCGTGATCGCGAGCCTCTCCGCGCGCATGAACGCGATGGTCGCCGACATGGAGGCCACCACGCTGCACGGCGCGCTCGAGCGCGTCGCGTCCTACCTCGAGTCGCTCGCCGACGCCGGCGCGCCGGGGCCGGTGACGGTTCGCCTGCCGGCGACCAAGACCGTGATCGCGGCGCGCCTGGGCGTCACCAAGGAAACCTTCTCGCGCCTGCTGCGCGAGCTCGCGCAGCGCGGGCTGGTCGGCATCGCCAAGCGCGAGATCACCCTGCTCGACCGCGCCGAGCTGGCCCGGGTCGCGCACCGCGGGCGCAAGGGGCATGCGCATTCGCCGCTGCTCACCTAGAATGTCACACGCAAGATCGAAGGAGACCCGCATGTACAAGCACATCCTGGTTCCGACCGACGGCTCGAAGCTGTCGGCCAAGGCGGTCAAGACCGCCGCCAAGCTCGCCAAGCAGGTCGGCGCGCGCATCACCGGGGTGTACGTGATCCCGCCCTACGTGCCGCCGATGTACGGCGAGGCGGCGATCTACGTCCCTGAAATCTCGCCCAAGCGCTACAAGGACCTGTCCGAGAAGGAAGCCAGGAAGGCGCTCGCGATGGTCGAGATCGAGGCCCGCACCGCCGGGGTGTCGTGCAAGGTCGGCTGGGTGAGCGCCAACCAGGCCTGGGAAGGCATCGTGAAGCAGGCGAAGTCGAAGAAGGCCGACCTGATCGTGATGGCCTCGCATGGCCGGCGCGGCCTGTCGGGCCTGCTGCTGGGCAGCGAGACCACCAAGGTGCTCACTCACTCGAAGATTCCGGTCTTGGTTTGCCGCTGAGCGCCGCGCCGGCTTGAAATACAAAGACTATTACCAGATGCTCGGCGTCGCGCGCGGCGCGAGCGACGAGGAGATCAAGAAGGCGTACCGGCGCCTCGCGCGCAAGTACCACCCCGACGTGTCCAAGGAGGCCGACGCCAAGGAACGCTTCCAGGAAGTGTCGGAGGCCTACGAGACGCTCAAGGACAAGGAAAAGCGCGCCGCCTACGACGGCCTGGGGCGCTTTCGCCCGGGGCAGGACTTCCGCCCGCCGCCGGAGTGGTCGGCGCGCTTTCACGCCGGCGGCGCGGACGACCCGGGCGGCATCGACCTGTCGGACCTGTTCGCCTCCTTCGGCGGCGTGCACTCGCGCCAGGGCCCGCGCCGCGGGCGCGACTACGAGGTCGGGGTGCACATCGGCCTGCACGAGGCCGCGCACGGCAGCGAGATGACACTCGACCTGGGCGGCGGCAAGCGGGTGCAGGCGCGCATCCCCAAGGGCGTCACCGACGGCGAGCGGCTGCGCCTGCGCGGCAAGGGCGGCGCGGGCGCCAAGGGCGGCCCGGCGGGCGACCTGTACCTCGACATCGCGCTGCACCCGCATCCGCTGTTCAAGCCCAACGGCCACGACCTGTACCTGGACGTGCCGCTCGCGCCCTGGGAAGCGGCGCTCGGGGCCGAGATCCGCATCCCGACCCTCGAGGGCCAGGTGACGATGAAGGTGCCCGCGGGCTCCAAGGCCGGGCAGCGCCTGCGCCTCGCGGGTAAGGGGCTGCCCAGGCCCCAGGGCGGCGCGGGCGACCTGTACGCGGTGCTCAGCATCGCCGCGCCGAGCATGCTCTCGCCGCGCGAGAAGGAGCTGTTCGAGGCGCTGCGCGCCGAGTCGAAATTCAACCCGCGCGGGCATTTCGAATGAGCGCCGAGCTGATCGTGCTGCTCGAGTTCGAGTCCGCCTCGGGGCTGACGCGCGCCGAGATCGTCGAACTGGTCGAGGTCGGCGTGTTCGCGCCGCAGGGCGCGGGCCCGGAGGACTGGCGCTTTTCCGAGGACGCGCTCACGCTCGCGCGCGAGGCGGCGCGGCTGCGCGCGGACTTCGATCTCTCGGCGCCGGGCCTCGCGCTGCTGCTCGCCTACCGCGACCGCCTGGCCGAGCTCGAGGAACGCATCCGCGAGCTCGAGTGCCGCCTGCCGCGGGCTTAGGCCCCGGCCTTCTTCCAGGGCGCGCCCAGGCCGATCGGGTCGGGCGCCAGCTCGACGATGCGCGAATACAGCTTGCTGAAGTCGGTGTGGTAGTGCGGGTCGGAGAACGGGTCGGTATTGGCGGCGAAGGCCTTTTCGATCTCGTCCCAGTCCTCGGGCCTGAGCGCCTTCTCGGCCAGCGGCAGCACCTCGCGTTCTTCCTTGCGCATGTGCGCGCGGTGAAAGCGCGCGTACTCGTTCACCACCGCGGCGAACACGTCCGCGCCGTTGGGCCAGCTCTGCTCGAACGCGAGCAGCGCCTGCTCGAGGTCGCGAATCAGCTTGGCGCTCCTGACGTGCTCGGCCTGCAGGTCGTCCAGCATCGGCCCGGCTTGCGGCGCGCGCGCGCGCAGCCGCGCGAACAGGTGCTCGTCCTCCTTGGGGTGGTGCTGGCGCTCGGGGAAGGCGTCGATGTAGTACAGCATCGCCCGGAACACCTCGAACTCGGGCCGCAGCGAGCTGTCCTGCGCCGCGTGCGCGAGCTGCTCCAGCGCGTGCACCACCGCGCTGATCGAGCGGTGCTCCTCGCGCAGCTTCCTGATCGCCTTGTTCATCGCCCTCTCCTTGCCGCTCACAGGCACAGCCAGCCGCGGCGGATCGCTTCGCCCACGCCCGCGGCGTGAGCGAGCCCGACCAGGCCGAAGCCGAACACCACGCTGCCGGCGGCGACCCGCACCGCCCTGCGCGCGGCAATCGCGCGCACGCGCCCCGCCGCGAGGCCCGCGGCGAGCAGGTTCGGCAGCGTGCCCAGCCCGAAGGCTAGCATTGCGAGCGCCCCGGCGGCGGGCCCGCCGGCGAACGCGGCCGCGGCCAGCGCACCGTACACCAGGCCGCAGGGCAGCCAGCCCCAGGCCAGCCCGGCGGCGTAGGCCTGCGCCGGGGTGCGCGCCGGCAGCAGGCGCGCGGCGAGCGGCTGCAGACGGCGCCACAGCGGCGCGCCGATCGACTCGATGCGTGCGAGCCATCCCCCGGCGCCCGCCAGGTGCAAGCCGATGAGCAACAGCATCGTGTTGGCGAGCAGGTAGAGCGCGGTCTGCGCCGGCAGCGCGCCGGCGACGTACGCCCCGGCGCTGCCCAGCAGCCCGGCCGCGGCACCCGCGGCGGCGTAGCTCGAGATGCGCCCGAGGTTGAACGCGAGCTGGCGGCTCAGGCCTGCGCCGCCGGCGGAGAACGCGCATACGACGCCGCCGCACATGCCGACGCAGTGCACGCCCGAGACGAAGCCGGTCGCGAGCAGCGCGAGCGGCAGGGCCCAGCCGTTGGCCACGAGCTCCACCCTAGATCACCTTCGAGTAGCG
>DAHVFK010000171.1 GCA_027317055.1 Betaproteobacteria bacterium
GGCAAAGGCCCGCTCGGTGACCATTGCGCCGCGCCACGTGGTCGCCTCGTTGTTCCTAGCCCTGCTGCTGCTGCTTGGACTGACCGGCGCGGTGTACTGGACGACCCTGCAATACGCGTCGGAATTCAAGATTCCGTTCGTCGAGAAGCTCGTCGCCGCGGCGCAACGCGCAGAGGCGGAGAAGGCGCGCCAGTACGTACAGCAGAACGTCAACGCCATGGCGGTCAGGCTGGGCGAGATGCAGGCACAGTTGGCTCGTCTGGACGCACTGGGTGAGCGCCTCTCGTCGCTCGGCGGCATCAAGGCGGCGGATATGCACCTCGGCACGCCGCCCGGGCTGGGCGGCGCGGTTTCGACCATGCCGCCGCAGAACCTTTCGCTCGGCGACCTGGAATCCAGGGTCGCCCTGCTCTCGCGCCAGATGGAGAACCGCTCCGACATGTACGGCGTACTCGACTCCGAGCTGCGCGACCTGGTGGTGCGGCGCAAGGTCATGCCGACCATGCTTCCGGTGCACGCTGCTCGCGGCTCGGGCTTCGGCAAGCGCATCGATCCGTTCACCGGCCAGCTGGCGATGCATGAAGGTATCGATTTCGAAGTTGACAACGGTACCCCGGTGCTCGCCGCGGCCGGCGGCGTGGTTCACTACGCTGGCCGTCACCCGCAGTACGGGAATTTGGTGGAGATCGATCACGGCAACGAACTGTCGACCCGCTACGCGCACCTGTCGAAGATCCTGGTCCGGACCGGCGAGATCGTGATGCGCGGCCACGAAATTGGGCTGAGCGGCTCTACCGGACGCGCCACCGGCCCGCACCTTCACTTCGAGGTGCGTTACAAGGGTGTTGCGCTCAACCCTGACCGCTTTCTGAAAGCCACCGACCCGACGCTGCCGGACGCCAAGCCCAGGCGCGTGGCACGGGCGCAAGACTAGGCGCGGCACGGGCCGCTGCGGCGGCCATGCTAAAATTTTCCCTTTCCGCTTGACCTCGGCGAGGCGGCCCGCCGTCCTCGCGCCGGCCGGTGCTGTCTTAGCGCCGAGCGGGTCGCAACCTTCATGATTCCAAACGTCCTTACCAAGATCTTCGGCAGCCGCAACGAGCGGCTGCTCAAGCAGTATTCGCGCAAAGTCGCGCGAATCAACGCGCTCGAGTCCGAGGCTGCCGCGCTGAGCGACGCGCAACTGCGCGCCAAGACCGACGAATTCCGGCAGCGTGTCGCCGACAGCGTGGCAGCTGCCGCCGAAGAGGGCCGCGCAGAGGCACTAAGGGAGGCGATCGAGAATCTGCTTCCGGAGGCCTTCGCCGTGGTGCGCGAAGCGGGCAAACGCACGCTGCGGATGCGCCACTTCGATGTCCAGCTGATCGGCGGTATGGTGCTGCACTACGGCAAGATCGCCGAGATGCGCACCGGCGAGGGCAAGACGCTGGTCGCGACCCTGCCGGCCTACCTCAACGCGCTGGGCGGCAGTGCGGTCCACATCGTGACGGTGAACGACTACCTCGCGCAACGTGACGCGGCCTGGATGGGCAAGCTCTACGGCTTCCTCGGGCTGACGGTCGGGGTCAATATCCCGCAGCTCGAGCCGGACGAGAAGCGCAAGGCCTATGCCGCGGACATCGTCTACGGGACCAACAACGAGTTCGGGTTCGACTACCTGCGCGACAACATGGCGATGCACGTCGAGGAGAAGTATCAGCGCGGCCTGCACTACGCGATCGTCGACGAGGTGGACTCGATCCTGATCGACGAGGCGCGAACCCCGCTCATTATCTCTGGACAGGCGGAGGACCGGACCGAGATCTACGTCCGCATGAACGAGGTCGCGCCACTGCTCGCGCGGCAGAAGGAGGAGAACGGGCCGGGCGACTTCTGGGTAGACGAGAAGGGTCACCAGATCCTGCTGTCCGAGGCGGGCCATGCCAGGGCCGAGGAAGTGCTAGCTCGCGTCGGACTGCTGCCGGAGGGGGCGAGCCTGTACGAGCCTGCCTACATCAACCTCGTGCACCAGCTTTACGCAGCATTACGCGCGCACCACCTGTTCCTCCGCGACCAGCAATATGTTGTCCAGAACGGCGAGGTAATCATCGTCGACGAGTTCACCGGGCGGCTGATGCAGGGCCGGCGCTGGTCCGACGGGCTGCACCAGGCGGTCGAGGCCAAGGAGAAGGTTTCGATCCAGAACGAGAACCAAACGCTTGCCTCGATCACCTTCCAGAACTACTTCCGCCTCTACGGCAAGCTCGCGGGCATGACCGGCACGGCGGATACCGAGGCATTCGAGTTCCAGGAGATCTACGGGCTCGAGACGGTGGTCGTGCCGACGCACAAGCGCATGATCCGGGACGACCGCCTCGACCTGGTCTACCGCACTCCGACGGAGAAGTACAAGGCGATCATCGACGACATCCGCGACTGCTACACGCGCGGGCAACCCGTTCTGGTCGGCACTACTTCGATCGAGAACTCGGAGCTGCTGTCATCGCTCTTGAACAAGGACAAGATGCCGCACCAAGTGCTGAATGCGAAGCAGCATGCGCGAGAGGCCGAGATCGTGGCGCAGGCCGGACGGCCCAAGATGGTCACCATCGCCACCAACATGGCCGGCCGCGGTACCGACATCGTGCTTGGCGGCAACGTAGACAAGCAGGTCGAGCTGATCGACGCGGACGAGACGATCCCGCTGCCGGACAAGACGGTGCGGATCGAAAAGCTGCGATCCGAGTGGCAACAGCTGCACGACGACGTGGTCGCGTCTGGCGGGCTGCACATCATCGGCACGGAGCGCCACGAGTCGCGCCGGGTGGACAACCAGCTGCGGGGTCGGGCCGGGCGTCAGGGTGATCCGGGCTCGTCGCGCTTCTACCTTTCGCTCGAGGATCCGCTGCTGAGGATCTTCGCCGGCGACCGGATCAACCGCATCATGGTGATGCTCAAGATGCCCGAGGGCGAGGCGATCGAGCATGCGATGGTGTCTCGCTCGATCGAGTCGGCCCAGACCAAGGTCGAGGCGCGCAACTTCGATATCCGCAAGCAGCTGCTCGAATACGACGACGTCTCCAACGACCAGCGCAAGACGATCTATGCGCTGCGCAACGAGCTGCTCGAGTCGCAGGACGTCTCGGCGAGGATCGCGGAATTGCGGGCGGGAGTGCTGACCGACATCTTCCGCAGCCATATTCCCGAGGAGAGCGTGGAGGAGCAGTGGGACATCGCAGGTCTGGAAACGGCGCTCAAGGCCGAGCTCAATCTCGATCTGCCGCTCAAGCAGTGGCTCGAAAAGGATCCCGACCTGCACGACGAGACGCTGCTCGAGCGCGTGATCGAGAAGGCGAACGAGGCCTACGCAGCCAAGGTCCCGCAAGGGGCCGAGGCCTCGTTCCGGCAATACGAGCGTTACGTCATGCTGCAGATACTCGATGGTCACTGGCGGGAGCACCTCGCGGCCCTCGACCACCTGCGTCAGGGCATCCACCTGCGAGGCTACGCGCAGAAGAACCCGAAGCAGGAGTACAAACGCGAGGCCTTCGAGCTTTTCGGCGCGATGCTCGAATCGGTCAAGCTTGAAGTGACCAAGACCCTAGCCGTGGTGGAGATCCGCGCCGCTGAGGCGCTGGCCGAGGTCGACGACGAGCAGCACGTCGAGAACCTGCGCATGCAGCACCCCAGCCTCGACGACGTCCAGCTTGGGGCCGAGGACGAGGCACTCGCCTCGGCGGCGGCCAAGAAGCCTCAGCCGATGGTTCGTCCGTCGCAAAAAGTCGGGCGCAACGATCCTTGCCCTTGCGGGTCGGGCAAGAAGTACAAGCACTGCCACGGCAAGCTGACCTGAAGTCGAAATGGCAGTCAACCTGACGCCGCCTGATCCTGCCTCGCTGCACCCGGTGGCGGGGATCGAGCTTGGCGTGGCAATGGCCGGTGTGCGCAAGGCCAACAAGCGCGACCTGCTTCTGATGCGCTTCGGGCCGGGGTCGACCGCCGCGGGCGTATTCACCCAGAACCGGTTCTGCGCCGCGCCCGTCATTCTGGCCAAGCGTCACCTCGCCGCCGGCGCTGATACGCGGGCCCTGGTGGTCAACACGGGTAACGCGAACGCCGGCACAGGGGAAGATGGCCTGGCGCGCGCGGCGGCGGTGTGCGACGCGGTCGCGCGTTCGCTCGGCTGCCCGGCGCAGGAGGTGCTGCCGTTTTCGACCGGGGTGATCATGGAGCCGCTGCCGGTGGAGCGCATCATTGCCGGGCTCCCGGCTGCGGTCGCCGATCTGCGTGCGGACAATTGGGCCGCGGCCGCAGAAGCAATCATGACCACCGACACCGTGCCGAAGGCGACGTCGCGCCGGGTGCGGCTGGGCGCGGGGGAAGTGACGGTGACTGGCATCGCGAAGGGAGCCGGCATGATCCGCCCCGACATGGCGACGATGCTGGGATTCGTCGCGACCGACGCGAAAGTGTCGCACCGAGCGCTCGAAGCGCTGGTGCGCCAAGTGGCCGACAGTTCGTTCAACTGCATCACCGTGGACGGCGATACGTCGACCAACGACGCCTTCGTCGTGGTCGCGAGCGGCGCCTCGGGCGTCGTGGCACAGAGCGAGGCGGACCTGGCATCCCTGGGCCGCGCGGTCACCGAAGTGGCCTCGCATCTCGCACAGGCGATCGTGCGCGACGGCGAGGGCGCTACCAAGTTCATCACGGTGCGAATCGAAGGCGGATGCTCCGTCGAGGAGTGCCGGCGCGTGGCCTACGCGATTGCGCATTCCCCGCTGGTGAAGACCGCCTTTTTTGCGTCGGACCCCAATCTCGGTCGCATCCTGGCCGCAATCGGCAACGCGGGAATCGCGGACCTCGACCCGTCAAGGCTGCAGTTGTATCTCGACGCCGTGCTGGTGGCGGCGAACGGCGGGCGCCACCCCGAGTACCGGGAGGAGATGGGCGCGGCAGCGCTGGCAAAGCCGGAATTCACGGTGCGCGCGCTGCTCGGCCGCGGCGCGGCCGCGGCCACGATCTGGACTTGCGATCTGTCCTTCGACTACGTCAAGATCAACGCCGAGTACAGAACCTAGCCACAGTTCATGAAAACCGATCCCGACGCCCTGCTGGCCCGCGCCGAAGCGCTCATCGACAAGCTGCAAGCCCTGCTGCCGCCGCTACCGCCGGCACCCGACTGGGAGGCCAGCATCGCGTTTCGCTGGCGCAAGGCTGGACCGCTCAACCTCGCCGGCTGGCTGCAACCGGTGCGCCACGTGCACCGGATCCGCCTGGCCGATCTTCAGGGCATCGACGGCCAGATCCGCAAGGTCGAACAGAACACGCGCCAGTTCGTGCAATGCAAGCCGGCGAACAACGTGCTCCTGACCGGCGCGCGCGGAACGGGCAAGTCGTCGATCATCAAGGGCCTGCTCAACAAGTACGCACGAGACGGATTGCGCCTGATCGAGATCGAGAAGCGCGACCTCATGGACCTGCCCGCCATCACGGACCTGGTGGCGGATCGCAAGGAGCGCTTCATGCTGTTCTGCGACGACCTGTCGTTCGAGGCCGCCGAGGCCGGCTACGTTGCGCTCAAGGTTGCGCTCGACGGGTCGATCTCCTCGACCTCGGAGAACCTGCTCATCTATGCAACCTCCAACCGTCGTCATCTTATGCCCGAGTACATGCAGGAGAATCTCGAAACGAAGTACGTCAACGACGAGATCCATCCTGGCGAGACCGTCGAGGAGAAGATCTCGCTGTCCGAGCGTTTTGGCCTGTGGGTCTCTTTCTATCCCTTCGACCAAGACGAATACCTGGCGATCGTCGTGCACTGGCTGAAGGCGTTCGGCTGCAGCGACAAGGACGCCGATGAGGCGCGGCACGAGGCGCTGCAGTGGGCGCTGCTGCGCGGCTCGAGGAGCGGGCGGGTTGCGTACCAGTTCGCTCGCGACTGGGCCGGCAAGCAAGCCACGCGCGCCTCGCGCGGCAAGCGGTAGCGAAGGGTGCTCGAGGTCGCGGCCGCGGTCATTCTGCGCGCCGACGGAAGCTTCCTGATCGCCCGCCGTCCGCCGGGCAAGGTCTACGCGGGCTACTGGGAGTTTCCAGGCGGCAAGATCGAGCCGGGGGAGCCGGCCGCCAGCGCGCTGGCGCGCGAACTGCGCGAGGAAATCGGCATCGACGTCGTCCGGGCGTATCCGTGGATCACGCGCGTGCATGCATATTCGCACGCTACCGTGCGGCTAAATTTCTTTCGCGTTCTCGAGTGGTCGGGCGACCCCCATCCGAGGGAGGCGCAGACGATCGCGTGGCAGCAGCCCGATACCCCGGTCGCGCAGCCGATGCTGCCGGCGAATGCGCCGGTGCTCGCTTCGCTCGCGCTGCCCCAGGAATACGCGATCACCACAGCCGACACGCTCGGTGCGCAAACGATGCTGAAACGCCTGGAGCAACGCCTCGCTCAGGGGCTGAAGCTGATCCAGGTCCGTGACAAGACGATGGCGCCAGACGAACGCGCCGAGTTCGCGCGCGCCGCCGTTCGGCTCGCGCACCGCTACGGTGCCCGCGCGCTGGTGAATTCGGACGTGGCACTCGCGCGTTCGGCGGGCGCCGATGGCGTGCATCTCACCGCCCAGGGACTCATGTCTCTCACCGAGCGCCCGGCGGCGCTGATCGCTGCTTCGTGCCACGACGCCGAGCAGTTGGGGCGGGCGATGCAATTCGAGCTCGATTTTGCGCTTCTCGGACCGGTGAAGCCGACCGAGTCGCATCCCGTCGCGACGTCGATGGGATGGACGCACTTTGCCGAACTGGCACGTGGCGCCAGCATTCCCGTGTACGCGATCGGCGGAATGAGTCTCGCCGACCTAGAGGACGCGTGGCGTGCGGGCGCACACGGTGTCGCAATGATCCGCGGCGCCTGGCGCTGACGCCTCAGGTATCGGGCGGCTCGTCCTCGGAGGAAGACTCCGGTGCCTGCGGCACCCGGTAGCGTTCGGCGGCCCAGTCCCCGAGATCGATCAGCTTGCAGCGCTTGCTGCAGAACGGTCGCCAATTGTTCTGCGGCGTGAACGGGGTGAGCGCACCGCAGCGCGGGCACGTAACCATGATCGGGGCCTTCGTCGCCACTACAGGTTGCAGAAAGTCAGCTCGAAGGCAACGTCCCAATCGGCCGTCTTGGGGCGCGAGTCTTCCCGGTCCTGAGCCAGGAGGCGGATGTTGAGCACGTACTTGTTGGCGCTGATCTCGGGCACGCACGGAGTGTCCGGATCCAGCCGCACGCGCAGCATTTGCGCCGTCTTTCCGCCCAACATCTGCTGGAACATCCCGCCT